>CAZSNX010000085.1:0-11550 GCA_964607945.1 uncultured Candidatus Obscuribacterales bacterium | reverse complement strand
TGCAGAGAGGGTATCCATGTTTCCCACGGTTGCTGAGCTGTTCGCTGATGAAGAGAAATTGGTCGATCGTCTCGAGGAGCTAGCTCTTCGGCTGGAGAATGAACCGAGCGACTTGCAAGCGGTCGAATTTCTGCACTCGCTTGCTGAAGCCGCAGGCGCCGGCTCGCCAAGCTCGCTTCGGCTGCAAGCGATACCGGTGCCGGGAGAAGATCGCCCGATCAGGCTTTTGCTTCACCCGGCGGTTTTTTCTCCTGAACAGTGGGGACGTACCTTTGCCGAAGGATTGTTGAAGGAACCCGAGAAGTTTGAAGGAGCCAGTGTCGTTGAACTGGGTTGCGGCTCCGGCTGGATTAGTCTGTTGCTGCTGCTCAGAACGAGGGTTAAGTCCGTGCTCGGGCTGGATATCAATCGAGTAGCGGTAGTGCTAGCCCGGCTCAATGCTTGGCTCAACGGCACAAAACCGGATGGAACTTTTATTCATAGCCAATATGGAGTCGCTATTCCCAAGGCATTTTCTGCCGCGGTCTCTGACTTGCTGTCCAAACCGCTTGGCGATAAGACGCAGTTCGAACATGTTATCGGTTGCATTCCCCAAGTGCTTCACCCTGACCCCGAAGCCGGTGACCGCTCTGTCGAAAGGCTTTCCGATCAAGATCTGTACGATTTGAGCAACTACTGCTTCCAGCAAGGAATTCTGGAAGATCGCTTCGGGTTGCCGTTGATTGCCAGAGCGCTTGAGCAAGCGCAATTATGTTTAAGACCGGGTGGCTGGGTGACTTTGATCCTTGGCGGGCGACCTGGTCCGCAGGCGATTGAGTCGATGTTTCGTCGCCGGGGATTCGAGCCTTCTTTGGTTTGGAGCCGGCGTATTCGTCAAGCCGATGATACCGATCTTGCATCGTTGGTAGCTCTGGAGCGGCAGCATGGCATCGAGTTCAACTTCTTCATGTCGCGCGATTCCAGTTTGCCGGTTTCAGCTTCCACAGCCGTCAAACTGCTCGAACGAGACGAATTGATCTTTCACGACCTTCTGGTGTATCAAGCGATCACGCGTTGGGAGAAGCCCACGTTCGGATTGATCAAGAATTTGCATCACTTGGATATGGACTCCTTGCGGCATGAACTCGACCTTTCAAGGGTAAGTGAAGAGCAGATCAGTTTTCTAGACAGGTTGTCGAGCGACCTCTTGCGCGCCCGCACCCTTTCTTATCCGCATGAACGAGGAGACCTCGAGTTAAGAGAGCGGCTCTCTCTCTTTCTGCAAGTCTATTGTCATTGGCGCGTTGAAGCCGAGCAGCTGTTCGTCGCTCCTGAAAGAGCTCAACTGCTGGCAATGATACTATCAATGGTGGCGGAACCTGGTCGCAAAGTTCTGGTGTCGCATTCGCTGCTGCCAGTTTATCGAGATACACTATCCGGGCACGGTCTGGAGGTTGTAGTAGGCAATGATGATCTGGCCGAGTTGATCCAGCTCGATGAATTGCTGGCACCGGCCCTGGTGCTAATCTCTCCGCGCCAGTTGGAAAACCCTTCGCCGATGATGTTGAACGCGCTGTCGACTCAGGCTGCAGCGCACCGCGACCGCTGGTATCTGGTGGATGACTCGGCTCATTTTGACATTGGTTCTGAGTTGAATTCGAATGTCTTCGTCAGATTGGCATCACAACGGAGACTACCGGCTAATCTGGTGCTTCTTTACGGTCTGACTCGAAATACAGTCTTTCCGGATCTCGAGCTTTCGTTTCTCTTGAATGCTCCGGAAAAGTGGATGGCTGGTCTGGACATCGGCGCCGAACTCACTTACTCGCGCATCGCCAGACCAACTCAACTTTATTATGAATGGCTGTTCGATGGACTGCTGGACTTCGCATTTCCCGAGCAAGAGGCGGCGGTGCTTTAAACAAAGCAGGCTGAGACCCCTGCTTTGTCGGCTGCATTTCTCAAAGTCGCAGGTGATCCGGTCTTTGACGCCAAGCCGATTTCGTTGAGCTGCCCTGACTTGATTCGCCTGGACTACGGTGAGTTTGAAGCGCCAATTCCGGATGTGCTCGTCAAAGGATTAATCAAGGGCTTTCTGGAGGCGCCGACCGAAGGATTGCCTGCCTTAATGGCAGCTAGAATCGCTGCTTACCTGAAATCCACCCGCGCGGTCGAGGTTAGCCCGGACTCGCTGGTGCTTGGACAGGGAGTATTTCCGCTTCTGGGTGCACTGGTTAAGGCGCTTAAGGAGTTGCTTGGGCGCCCGCCGAAGGTAGGCTTGCCTGATGGTTCGTATGGACCATGTTATCCGCTGGTGATCGAGCACGGCGGTCTGGTCGAGCGAATTCGAACCGACCCTAAACACGCTTTTTTATTAGATCTCGAGGACTTGGAGGCGCTGGATTCGCAACCGGATCTGCTCTGGCTGACTCAACCGAATAATCCGAGCGGGCTCTTCTACAACGCTCAGACAGTGCGAGCGCTGGCCGAGTATTGCGGGAAACGGGGTATCTATATTCTCTGCGATGAAGTGTTTTTCTTGTTGAGCTGCCCGTCTTTGGGAGATTGGACTGACCCGGCGCTCAGCTTTGCATCAGCGCGATCGACTGCAGCCGCGCCTTATATCTTCTTGACCGATGGCTTGTCGAAAGCATTTGCTGCCGGCGGTCTTCGCTGCGGTTTTCTCCTCGCGCCTGATGCCACCTGGGCCGGGCGGCTACAACGATTTGCGCAACTACCTGCCAAGTCGACGCTACGTGCCTGGGATGCAGTTTATTCCGCCTTTCTAGAACAACCCCCGCATCAATTGATGGATATCGAAAGCCAGCGTGAGAGTATCAAGTCTTACTTGTTGACAGCACGCAGTCAGTTGAGCGAACAGCGAACAAGAGTTTTGCATCTGCTGAAGAGGTTTGACCTCGATGACGGGCAGCAAAGCGGGCAACGAGGGGGATTGTTCTTGCTGGCCAAACTTGCTGCTCGAGCCGAAGAGCTCGCCTCTAAAGAACGCTTGCTGGTCAATCCGCCTGAGTGGGGGCGGACCCCCGGCTGGGTGAGACTATGCTTCAGTCTTACGCCGGAGCGCTTTGAAGAAGCTTTCAATCGATTGGAAAGATTTCTCTCCAAATCTTGATTGCAGTATAAAGCGAGAGAACTCGCTGTTATACAGGCGAGTTCTCTCGTTATGGACTAAGCAGAGTTCGGTGCAACTACACAGGAAATGCCAGCTTTACCTTCGGGAAGTCATTTTCTGTTTTTGCTACGAGATTGAAGTAATTGGTGAACACGTTGAGAGCGATGTTTGCAATTATTTCAGTGATTTCCGCATCGCTCACTTCAGCTGCTCTCAGTTGTTCGATGTAAGCCTCGGTAATGTCGGCACGACGAACCACCACCGCTCTAACGAAAGTCAGGATTGCGTCCGACTTGGGATCGCTTGCTCTTTCCGTCCGCGCCTTTTCGATCTCTGCATCCGGCATGCCGATTGATTTGGCGATCGCCACGTGTGCTGAAAGGCAGTATTCGCACATGTTTACTTCAGCGCACGTGATTGCAATCTGTTCGCGCAATTCCGGGCTTAACACGCCTTTTGCAAGTGCGCCGCTAAAACTGAGATAGCCTTCGACGGCTGCCGGTGAATTAGCCATTAAGGAAAAGATATTCGGTACGCGACCCAGTTTTTGCTTGACGGCATCGAGAACTTCTTTGGCGCGGCCGGTCGCTGCGTCGGGATTAACTGCTTGCAGTCGTGTCATGGTTTGATGCTCCGGAGTGAAACTACTTCTCGATCCGAGATAGTCAACAGGTGTATCTCGCAGATGAGGTTGATATCTTACCGCATGAGACTAACGATCGAACTCCTGTTCGAGCGCATCTTTCTCGGTTGTGTAGACTACTGAATCCGGCTCGATCAATTGCTCTTTTTGTTTGAAGCTCTCCGCTTCTTTCAGCTTCGTTTGAAGCTCCGGAGGCGGACTCATCAATATTTCCGCAAATTGACTTGCCTTTTCATTGCGAGCCTGAATGCGGGCATTAATGAACTGCTGTGCCAGCCATCTCACTATCGGCAGCGCCACGAACAGAGTTCCGTAAACCACCAGCGCATAGATCAGCGGTGCGAGCGATTGCAGTCCGGCGGTCATCGGATTGTTCAGTTGAAAGTACAACCACCAGGCGCCAAAGAAATTGACCGCGGCCAAAATACCCACCGGCACGAGTGAATCGGCCGACGTGTTGCTGAATTTCCAGGGGAATTCGTAAAGAAACGGTCTCGTCTCTTCAGCCGTGCCGACAAAACGGAAAGTAGCCGGCGCGTTGCGTTTATGGCTGGAGTCGATTTGACCCTGAGTCGAAACTTGCAGGGAGGGAAAGACATAAACAATATTGCCGCTGTCAGTTACTTCCGGACGACCGTCGAAACGCACCAAGGTAGGCAGCATCCCGTTTTCATTTCGAGGATTGATGCCGGTGTACGGAGCGAGCTGTTCGGCGGTCACCACGCCGTTGTGCTGCCGGATCACTTCCGCAATCGAACGCCAACGTCTGTCTTCCAGGTGCGCGTTAGGGTCGCCGTCTCCGAACAGAAAGGAGAAGCAGTTGAGGAAGAAGTTGCTCTTAGGCTTGTTGCGGTAAGCCGGCTCGTTGTACCGGTAAGGGTCGGGCATTGTCGACCATGTGCCCCACCAGAAGATGTCCCGCAAGATCAAGTAATCGAAAAAGCCGAAGTGGAAAGACGGTCCGCGGTCGTCATCATCGCTGCTGCCGCGCTGCAGTGTAGTCATTACGATGAAGAACAGCACAACGATAGTAATCAACGACACGACCAGCATCACGCCAAAGGAAATTCGCAATAAGTAGAAGCCGACTTTGAACAATGTCGAGCCGATCTGGCAAAGAACTAACTTCAGTCCTGTGGCCAAATAGGCGCTTTGAAAGCCTGGCTTGAAGCAGTATGCGATATCACCGGTAGTGGCTACCTGAAGATCGCCGCCCGTCTCGGAGGCAATCTTGTTCAACTGGCTGGTAGTGATAGTCAGCGGTAATCCGGTCTTGGTTGCGACGTCGGCTGCCGTCACGCGCCGTCCGAGGGCGTTGATCGCTTCTAAGACCTTTTCCTTCTCCATGGTTGGCATGAGAGCATTATAACCTGAACGGGTTGTATTAGAATCCGTTCAGGTCGCAACTGATCTGTTAATTACTAAGTTTAGTGCTGGCTGGCAGCCGCTAGTAAAAGTGCGAACTGGGTTGATACTGCCTGGTAGGCGGAGCTGATTGCATTGGCCATGCTGGATCTCGGCATGGAAAAGACCATGGCTGTAATTGCCGCTACGAATGCAATCGCACTGCCGTATTCGGTCAGCGCCTGTCCCGAGGCTCTTCTTTGGCGCCGCTTTTTACTGATACTCATGACCGTGTCCTTCTTGCTGATTGACAGCGCATTTTCAGGTTCGGAAAGAGCGGCTCTTTTGCGCGTTAACGATAACTTCCCCTGCCGCTTTCGATGTCAACAACCTGCGCTCTAGTGACAAAGAGATCATGCCCACCAGACCTGTTGCAATCACACCTCTCGGCGGTGCATGAAATTAGAAGTGCCTAATGGAAGGCGCTTCTCTGCTGAAAAATCAGAGAATTCTCATTTTGTCTCGAGCACTTGTGCGCCGCAAGCGAACCAGCGTTGCCACCACGGGCGGCGCAGCCGCTCGATTTCTAATTTCGCTTCGGCAAGCTGCTTCTGTAAGTTTTCAGCCTCCTGCTCGGCCGTACTCGCTCGTGCCGCTTCTGCCTGGTAGCCTGGCAGCAGTGCTGCTTGCTGCCTGTACAGGTCGACCTGAGATTCCAGATAGCCGATCCGGTAAGTGGCTGCTCGCAACTGCTGGCCGGTAATATCCAGCTTGTGCCAGAGGGTTCTAGAGCTGAGATTTTCGTCTAGCTGTGCGGCAATCGCGAGCTGGTGACTTTGATTGTCGACAGCCGATGAGCCGGATTGTCCGGACTCTTGACCAGTCCCGAGTTTCTGCAACCAGGTTTGAACGCATTCTAGATCGACGACCCACTTGCGGTTCGGCCCCTGGCGTCTGCCGCAGATTTTGCGCTCTTTGATTAAGCGCTTGACGGAGCGCTGGTCGAAACCAAGCAATGCTGCTGTTTGAGCCAGTGTCAGTCCTTCTTCGCCTGAAAAGCTCGAATCGCCAAGCTCTTCTTCCGGCTGTTCTTCATCATCTAGCGATGCCGTGTCTGAGTTGCCGTGTGCAAAGACGTGATCCAAACCTTCCGATGCCACCCGTTCTACATCCGCAAGCGGATCGATGCTGCTCATTGTCTTCTCCCCAGACCGCCAGTCAGGAAGAATTATGTCGGCAGGGGGATCGCTTGTCCAGCGCTATATCTAGTGCATATGGGTGCAGCGGCAGGATCAGGGCCCGGCTGTTGCCGCCTGTGATGGATAAATCCAAGGGGCGTCATAACCGGAAGCAACGTGCTGCTTGCCGTTCAACCAGGTCGGAGCAGTCAGTATCAATGCCAGCAGCGCGATGCCGGCGCTTAGCCTTCTCAGGTCCTTTTCGTTCATGACGATCTTCGCCTCGGCTGGAAAGTATCGGCTGTTGGCAACCGGGATTGCCTCCAAGATTTCCTTACCCGTGATGACCGTTCCTAAACGTTATGTACTTTCGTCCAAGTCGATTGAAGCGGAATTGATGCAGTAGCGCAAACTGGTAGGTTGCGGGCCGTCTTCGAAAACATGTCCCAGATGCGCTCCGCAAGTTTTGCACTGCACTTCGATGCGGTGCATGCCGTAACTATGGTCGTCGTGTGTCTCGATGTTGGATTCTTCAGACGGAGCCCAAAAGCTCGGCCATCCGCAACCAGCGTCGAACTTGGTAGACGAGCTGAAAAGTCGGCTGCCGCAGCAAATACATTTGTAATCACCGTCCTTCCAGCAATTCCAGTACTTCCCGGTAAACGCTCTTTCAGTGCCTTTCTTCCGGGTCACCTGAAATTGTTCCGGTGTCAATTGCTCTTGCCATTCGGCGTCGCTTTTCTCCAACTTCTTTGTCATAGCCGCCTCACCTCACGTGCGCGCGACTACGATACCATGTTGGCAGTCGTGATTCGAAAGGCTGTCAGGCCGGTTTACTCTTGTTCGCCGGTCAGCACTCGGCCGGTAACCCAGGACCACCAAGAGCGGATACGGCGCGGTTTGAAATAATCGGTCTTCAACCTGTTTCGGCGAAATGTGTCCAGCTCGAATCGCACGCTCTTTAATTCGCGCCTAAAGTGTTCTGCTTCATCTGCCACTGCCAGAGCGCGATCTGCTTGCGCTTGCAAATCCGGAAGAAATTTGAGTTGCGCTTCCATGGTGGCCAGTCGCGATTTGTCGGTTACTTGTTCGCTCAGCAGTTTGATGATTGTTTCTTGCGCGTTAACAAGCAATTTGCGCAATTCTTCGCTCTCTGCTTGTCGTTCGTTTGCGATCGCAGTGGTCTGATCGCCTCTGACAACTTTTGCAAATCCTTCCAGAATGCCGGCGAGATCTCCGCGCGATAGATGTTGCCCTTCGATCTTCACGCCGAGCTGGGTGATTTGTTGAATCTGTTTCAGCAAAGTTTGATCTAACGGTTCCGCGCATTCATCTGAAGAGGCTACGCAATAACCCTCTGCACTTACTTCTTTTATATCTGGTGCGCATCTAATCGGAGTTGGACCGGCCG
The DNA here is from genome assembly GCA_964607945.1 of uncultured Candidatus Obscuribacterales bacterium. Lineage (GTDB taxonomy): Bacteria > Cyanobacteriota > Vampirovibrionia > Obscuribacterales > Obscuribacteraceae > JAGVKB01. The sequence continues at coordinate 3,862 of CAZSNX010000085.1, read as the reverse complement.
TTGTCACCGGCGATGCGGAGAAAACTTTTTCCAGTTCCTGAATTGTCTGGTGGATTGCCGGCTGTGGTTCCGCACTCCTCATCTTCTACTCCTGCAGCTGAATTACGGGTTTCGAATGTTCGGTCCGTTGAAGTAAAACTCTTATCAGGAACGAACCACTATATATGGTGCCTAGTAAAAAAAAGAACGTAACATCGTTTATATCAGACGAAGAGTTGGCGCTCAGCGCTCTTTTAAGCAATGTTGCTGAATTGACCAAACCACTTATTCTCGGCAGCGCGCGGGCGTTTTCGGCGTTGTTACTTTGCCAGAGCAGATAAAGCATTGATCATCGCGATTACTGCGCAAGCCAGCGATTCTCCGGCGATCGCGCCGGAAGCCACTGGTATCATGAACAGGGCGGCATTGCGCGGAGATCTTTTCGACCAGATCCAAGCGATCAATGCGCCGATAAAAAACGAAAAAGAATTCTGGAACGGAACCACCCAAGATAAGCCGAGCCCCATTGCAGAGGGTGTGAATTGTCTCAGCTTCGGTGCAAAATGATCGATTAGTGCTAGCAATATGCCGAGCGTTCCTCCGATCAAAATTCCCCAGCGCGCCGAAACAGGGACATACTGTATTCCCTGTGAAAGCGCTTCCGCCACGGCTCTCCACATGTTTGCCGCCGGAGGGTTGAACGATTCGAGCACAGCCTTGTTTGGCACCATTAAGTACCAGGCGGGGACAACCGCAACCGTTCCGAAAAATACGCCGATGAATTGTGCGATGAACTGTTTTCTGGCATTGGCTCCAAGCAGGTAACCGCTTTTAAGATCTGTTAATAGATCGGCCGCTGAGCTGACGGTGTTTGCTGTAACCGAGGCTGCCATCAAGTTTGTTGTAATGTTGGATGGTGCCAGGGCTGCATATGTAAGTTGAGTGATCTTTCCCATAGCGCCGATTGGCGTGGTATCTGTTTCGCCTGTGGTGCGGCAGGCCACCAGGGCAAGCAGAAAGCTCATCACGATTGACAAGAGTCCAAGCGGTATCGATATGGAGAATGCTACATATTCAAGTGCGATCATTGCGATAGTCAAAGGCGCCATTCCGGACATGAACCACGACAGAGGGACTTCGATCTTGCTTATGCTTTCGCTGGTTTTCGCCGCTTTGTCGCCACCCTTTAAGGATGAAAATGAACGCGCGATCACTTTCCATTGCACGGCAAACGCGGTCAGTCCGGATGTGACCATCATCGCTGTGCCTGTCCACAGCGCCCAGCGGATCAACTTAGCCGGAGCTGCTATCTCGCCGGCATTGATCATGGCCGGACCGACTACGAAATAAAGAATCGCCGACCCGATCAGCATCGAAATCGATACGCGCATCCCGACTATCATTCCCGCTCCAATCAACAATACGGAGGGCTCGAATCCGAAGCCGGGCAATGCGCTGCCTTGTACTCCCGCTATCTTGAAGTCGAAGGGTAGGAGCTCTGGCAGTTTCAGTCCAAGTCTCTGTTGCCAGGCGAAATTGCCTTTTCCGAATAGTCCTACCACGGCACCGCCGGCCAGCGCGACCACCAGAGCATAAGCTTGCTGCACTGCTTCTACGCAGGCTCCGTGCAAGCTCCTCAATGTTTCGGCGGCTGCTATGCCGCTGGGAAAGGGCAGTTGTTCCACATTGATCATCTGACGTTTCATCGGCACCGCCAGGAACACTCCAATCAACGCTGTAATCAAAGTCCAGATCAAGACGATTTGCCAATTCATCTGCTGCCCGGTAATCAGCAGCAGCGCACCAAAAGCGGTGCCAAGTGTGGCTCCGGTCGAGTAGCCTGCGGCCGACGCCGTTGACTGCATGCAATTGTTTTCCAGTATGGTCATGTCCGATGCCTTCGGAAAGACCACTCGCACGAGTTTCCAGATTACATAGGACAGAACACAGGCTGTAATGGCTACGCCGAACGACCAGCCTACTTTCAAGGTGGTGTAAAGATTAGAGACGGACATAAGCGAGCCGAGCACGCCGCCAATCAGCACAGCCCGCAAAGTAAGTTGGGGCATCTTGTCGCCGCGATAAACGTTTTTCAGCCAGTTTTCTTCGGTTGCCGCCAGTTCGTCGGCCGTGTCCTCGTTGCTCTCGACAGTCGATTCAGTCATTGCTTCACCAGTTTCTGCAACCATGATGCCAGTGTTTGTTGAAATGTCTCCTGCAATCTCTTCGTGATCGGCCCGGGCTCTCCGTTTGCCACTTTACGCCCGTTAAGTACCGTAACAGGCAGTATCTCTTCGGGCGTGCCGGTTACGAACAGCTCTTCAATCGTGTCGAGATCGTCGACGGTAAGCTTTCCTTCCACAACGGCTATCCGTCCGGTCTGGCACAGTCCCAATACCTGTTGCTTGGTGATGCCGGGAAGAATGTTTGGTGCCGCCGGTGATACTATCAACTTTCCTTTGCGCACTCCAAATACGCTGGTGTGGCTGCCTTCGGTCACACGATTGTTTGAGTCCACCAAAATAGCCTCATAGCAATCGGCTTCGGCTGCTGCTTGAGCGGCCAGGCAATTGGCCAGAAGGCTGGTTGCTTTGAGTTCGTTTAGAGCCCAGCGTTGGTCAGGATAGGTGATCGCTGCCACTCCGGTTGCCCGCGCTGTTTTGTATGGATCGTTGAACGCTTCGACATACACGAGCACATTCGGTGTGCTGGCTGCTGGGAAATGATGAGTGCGTTTGGCTGCTCCCCGCGTAATTTGAATATAAACGAGCGCCTCTGTAAGTTTGCTGTTTCGTAGAGTATCGATAGCCCGAGCGTGAACAGTAGGCATGTCTATTCCGGCGATTGAAATTCCTTCCAGGCTTGATTTGAGCCTGTCCATATGTTCTTCGAATCGCCAGGGGTGCCCCCGGTATACGCGAATAACTTCGTAAATGGCATCTCCAAATAGAAATGCTCTGTCCAGAGCCGGGACTCTAACCTCATCTAGAGGCATCTCCTGTCCGTTCCAGTTAGCCAATGTAGTTGTCATTGTGGACCTGATATTGAGCGTGAACGCCGGCGGAAGCCGCAGCATTTATGACTGCCGAACCGCTGTATATACTATCAGAGCGCAATCTGGTGCTAGGCGTGCGGAGTGCTGAGCATGCAGAATGCTTCGTTCTCCAGTCCGCGTAAGGCAGTTGCTTGGGCGACTCGCGATATTGCCAGTTGAAATGCTGCAGTTCGCAAGCAGCAGTTGCTCGAACGGGCGATCTTCTTGATTTGGCTATACGAATCCAGCATCATCTCGTGCAGTTCGCTGTTGACTCTGTCCAGCCGCCAGCGAAACTGTTGAACATTTTGGACCCACTCGAAATAAGACACTATTACACCGCCGGCATTGGCAAGAATGTCAGGAAGGACTACGATGCCTCTTTTGATGAAGATTTCGTCGGCTTCGGGATCGGTCGGCCCGTTGGCTCCCTCGATTACAAATTTGGCGCGCACGTCGTTGGCGTTTTCAGCTGTCAGGACATTGCCCAGCGCAGCAGGAACCAGGACATCGCAGTCGACGGTTAGAAGTTCGCCGGCCGGCAGCTCGCTTGCGCCGGTGAAGCCTTTGATCATTGCGTGTTCGGCAACCCAGCGTACCAGCGCATCAATGTCGATGCCGTTTTGGTTTTGAATGGCACCACTCAAATCAGAGATCGCCACTATCTTTCCACCTTCGGAAGCAAGAAAGCGTGTTACCCACATGCCGACATTTCCGAACCCTTGAATTGCAAACTTCAAGTCTGCTATCTCTTTGCCGTGATCCCGCAACAAGGAGCTGGTGGCATAGACCAATCCCCGCCCGGTTGCAGCTTCCCGTCCTTCGCTGCCGCCCAGCTCAATCGGCTTG
>CAZSNX010000084.1:5518-11602 GCA_964607945.1 uncultured Candidatus Obscuribacterales bacterium | reverse complement strand
TCAGCTGACAGGCAAGCTCAAGATCATAGCTGCGCTAAGCTAAAAAGCTCCAGTCTGAGCGCAGTTGACTTGCCAGAGCTCTTAACAGAGATTGCCGGTCAACCTGCCAGTGGTAAACCGCGCAATGCCACTGAGCCGGATTTGGTAGAGCTTAACAAATTTGTCTCTAACCGCTGCCAGATTAGCCTGCCCAGACAAAGGCAGATAGTCGAGAGTTTATTGTCTGACGAAAACCTCAGGCACAAGCTTGAGCAGTTAGCTGAACTATGGTCGGACGGAACTTTGAGCCGAATTCTCTCGGCTGAATCAGTCTGGAACAACCGCGTCGAAACAATGACAGATAAGATTGCCGCCAAGTTCAAGCGACTCAGCCGCGAGCAGATCAAGCGTCAGCTCTTACGTACAGGCGAGCAGTTCGGCGGTCAGCCTGAATCACCACAATTCAAAAAGGCTCTGTTTTCAACTCTAGCTAGAGATGAGGTCTTAAGCCGTTTTCAAGGAGTAGACCTGGCAAAGGTAGGACAAGCAGTAGACAGGGTGCTTTCCGGACGGCCAGTAGTAGATGCGGTCAAAGATCTCGTCAAGAACAAGCACACTGTTGACCTGGCTATTGCCATCAAAAACAAGAGACAAAACTTACAGGACTTCATGTCTGCGACGGCCGATGAAATCGGTATGGCGTTTGGACAGCTCGCGCTCAAACCAGCTTATGCAACTCATAGCGCCGAAAATGAGTCCGGAGTTGAGTCGGTCAACGAAGCTCTGGCGATGTTGCAAGCAGGTGAATTGGTCGAAGAGCTCACTAAGCTTGCCGATACTCTGTAGGCCCAATAGATAGGCTATGATTCCAGCATGGGTCATACTCAATCGACTGCGGTAGGTGGTTGTCCCGGCTGTGGAGAGATCAACGAGCCGGGCATGGCATTTTGCATCAATTGCGGCCAAGCCTTAGTCCCACAGCCGGCCGAGTCCGCCGGTCACGGTAACGGCACAGTCTGTCCATCTTGCGGCGTTCTCGACGAAATGAAACACACCTTTTGTGTTGAGTGCGGAGCATCAATGTCGCCGCAGATGCCCAAGATGTCAACCTTTCCTACCGGAACGGTAGCTGCCGGCGGACAGCAACAAGCCTGGACGATGTCGCCGGCGATTGCAAAGCCTGCAGCCAATTTCACCATTCTGGCAGCGCTAGTTGGTATTAGTGCCGGCGTGGGGCTCGCTTTCGTCGCTCGCAATGCCGGTTTACTCAACGTTTTGACTCACTCCGGATTGCCCAGACATGGACTGGTCATCTTCGCGCAGCCACCGGAAGCAAATGTGATGATCCAAGAGCGCTCCGGAAAGTCCTTCACAGTAGGCCGTACAGGCAAATCAGGTTCTCTTTCATTGCCGGATTTACCGCCTGGCACTTACAGGCTTACGCTTTACGCTGGCGGACACATTCCGGTCGTCAAGGACGTCGAGATCGAAGACGACAAGCCTGCCGTGCTTGGCTTCCCGGCTAGGATAGAACTCGCGCCGGAACGCTAGGCCGGCTTGGCACCATGCGAATCGGGACGATTTAAGATATAGTTTGCAGGGAATGAAATGCTTGGTCTTCTTACCGGACGGAGACGGTTTCGAATGTCTTCAAACGACCCTGGCTCAGCTGGTCAACAACCTGTTTGCCCGAAGTGCGGACGACCGGCCCCTCGAGGCGCTAAATTTTGCGGCTTCGATGGCACCGCCATTGGTGGCAAGGACAAAACCAGCGAAGTAACCAGACCGGATACCAAATCAAAGACAGTTGGCAAGGTCTGCCCAACCTGTCAGGCCAGCTATCCTGACTATGCTCAATTTTGTCCGCGAGACTCTGCAAAACTGGTTTATGTCGAAGCCACTCAACTTCACAGAACCGCCGCCGATCAGCCGGTAGGGCAAACTCCTTCCAAGGAAGATCTCGCAGCGCAGATGCTCAGCGCGCCGTTTACTCGCCTGACAGGCGAGACGATCGAAGGCAAATATCGGCTGGAACGCGTGATCGGCGAAGGCGGGATGGCAGTAGTTTACAAGGCTACTCAGGTAAACATAGACAGGCTGGTCGTGCTCAAGATCATGCAATGGCAGTTGCGAGGCAATGAGCGCGCCATTAAGCGATTCGAACAAGAAGCAAAGTTTACGGCAAAGGTCAGCCACCCGAACGTGGTTTCCGTCTTCGACGTAGGCTTTCTCGGCGGTGGCCAACCCTATCTGGTAATGGACTACATCAAGGGTGAATCGCTCAGAGACCGGTTAGAACGGGTCGGAAAACTTCCGCTTTCGGCGGCTGCAGCAATCATGGTTCAGTTGTGTCGGGGTCTGCAAGAAGCGCACAAATCCGGACTGATTCACAGAGATCTCAAGCCGGAAAATATTCTCCTGCAGGAAGACGTTGACCGTCCTGATTGGGTAAAGATCGTAGATTTCGGAATCGCGCACCTGGTGGTAGGTTACGAGCGCCTAACCAGAACAGGCAATATCACAGGCACGATCGCTTACATGGCGCCGGAGCAGCTGCGCAATGTGCCGGTCGATACACGAGCTGATCTCTATGCACTCGGAATTGTTTTGTTTGAAATGCTGACCGGAACAATTCCATTCGATGGTGAGAGCACCGAGCAGATCTTGCTGAAACAGCTCATGGAGCCGCCTCAGCCGCCATCGAAGTTGCGCCCTGAAATTGAGCCTGGTTCACCGTTCGACCTGGTCGTAATGAAAGCACTAGAAAAAGACCCGGACAAGCGCTACCAAACAGCCACTGAAATGCGCTTGCACCTCGAGCACATCGCACAACAGCTAAGTGTCCGCCGGACCAGAATGTAGTGGACGGACTGCCTAATGTTGGTCGAATTCTTGTTGATCTCAGCATAGTCAAGCAAACAAGCAACAACGCAAGTTGGTAGATCTCTGACGGAACACGATGCGATGAAATTCACCTTTCAAACAGCTATATTTGCAGCAGGCTCGACACTTTTCTTGGCCGCTTGCCCGATAGCGATAGCGCAGGCGATCGCTGACTTTCACTTTGATCCGCCGCCACCGCCGTTGGGAGGTACACCACCAATATTGGTGCCATCCGATGTTACGAATCCGAGCATGACTGGTGTACGCGATCCCGGCGCCCGAGCCGCCGACGGGCTACTGGGTGGAATTGGCGTGTTGACTCCACTTTCAGGCATCAGGCAATTGCCTGACGATAAGTTTGTCGGTCTTTCGGCACACGCTAGCGAAGACGGTGTATTTGTCCGGACCGCCAAGGATGCAAAAATCGACCAGCTGAATCCGGACTTGGTAAAGCTTCATACCGGACAAGTGCTAGTTGCTGTCAGCCATCCCAGCAAGTCCGCCCTCGTTCAAACCTACTTGGGAGACATTTCCATCCAAGCCGAAGGACAGGTAATTGTCTCGTTCGACAATGGATTGCTGCGCGTGAAAAACTTGATCGGGCAGGGCAACAAAGTCACTATCAGACTAGATAAGGGACCATTTTCCGGTCAGGCCGACCCAGTCTATGCAATCAGCACCGGATACGAATTGACTGCTGGAAATCGAAAAATCAACGTTGCCGATCTTCACCCGGCTGACGGAATCGGCAGAAGAGGGGTTCATTTATTGGCTAAAGGTTATTTAGCTATAAGCCAGATCTCCCTGAGCAGCGTCTTAGCTTCAAGCGATTTGTTGGCAGATATGGCTCAACAGACTAGCGGAGCTAAAGAGAAACGCTTGCTATCGGACTTGTCCAAGATGGCCGCAGTGCTCGACTACGTTAATGGATCTGCCGGCTACGTGGCTCAGCGTAAAGCTCCGTAGTATTATTGCCAGGTCATTTGACCGGTATGAGCGCCAGCCGTAGAGATGTTGGAGCAACTCGATCATTCTGCTTCAAAAGAGCTATCAGAGCGCCGGCAAGTCACGCCCGTTGACAACCCGCTCCACAACGACTGGGCGGCAATTGCCCTAATTTGCCTGGCTTGTCTTTTTGCTTTCGGAAACTCACTGCAGGCCAACTTCTCGTCTGACGACATCCTGCATGTGCATTATGCACACAAGTCATTCAACGGACACCCAGATCTGCTTCTGAAAGCGTGGACAGAAGCTTGGCCGGACAGAAGCTTTCACTTGCACTATCGTCCCGGCGTCGAGCTTTCTTACGCCTTGGACTACCTTATCTGGCAAGGCAAGCCATTTGGTTATCATTTGAGCAACTTGCTCTTTCACATGACGTCAGCGACTTTCCTGTTTCTTTCAACTCGACTGTTAACTATCGGGAGATCCCGCTTCGATGGGCATTCAATTGCCTTGCTCTCCGCTTTGATCTTTGCCACCTTTCCGGCGCATTCGGAGCCTGTCTGCTGGATCGCTGGGCGCGTAGATTGCTTGTGTGCGGCTTTCCTTTTCATCTCACTGTGGAGCTTTCTCAAGCATGCTCAAAGCTGCCGTATCTCACTAAAAGTATTGAGCCTGTCCTGCTTTGCTGCATGCCTGCTAACCAAGGAGATGGGGGCATGCCTGCCCTTGATAGTTACACTCTGGAGTTTGCTGTATGAGACCTCTTCAACGCTGTCTCTCCAAAGTCGGCTCAGAGACGCTCTTGCCCATTCGCTGCCATACTGGGGCATGCTGGCGACATATCTTTGTGTCCGCGCCCTCGTTCTCGGCGATCCAATCGGAGGCTATGCCGGCTCAGGCGCGGATCTGGTCTGGCGAGATCTGGTGCCCAGATGGCTGCATCCGCTCTGGCTGACTGCATTAGCCTTTCCGCTAAGACCGCTTGCAAATGGCGGTTGTGATCTGTTGGCTCAAACTTTGCAGGCGCTTTATGTGCTAACGGGCGCCACATTGCTTTGGCGGATTATTCGAGCACGCCCGGATAAATCAGATATTCGATTCGCAGGCTTTCTGACGTGCGCATTTGCCCTAGCATTGTTGCCAGTGATACCGGTCTTCTACATTTCACCGCTTTTGCAAGGAGGGAGATTCTTCTATCTACCATCGGCCTTTCTTGCTGGACTGCTGGCAATTGGACTGTGGGGTCGCTCACCCTCCAACAAGCACAAGAGCCGGGGGGTTACGATAAACCTGATGCTGTCGACAGGCTTGATCGCTACTTTTGCAACAGCAGCTCAACGCAATAATTTGGCGTGGATAGAATCGGGACTACAACTGTCTGCCATGCAGTCACAGATTTCAGATGAACTCAAAAGAATGCCTGAGGAGGAACAATTAGTAGTCCTGAATCTTCCCAATTCACACAACGGCACGCACCTGTTCTACCTGTTCGAAATGCTTCAACGCTTCGTCGCACCACCCTTTCAATCACTGGATCTCAGCGGCAAAATTGCCGCGCTAGAACCTGTATCATTCGGACAAAACGTAATGTTGAATAAAACCAGACTGCAGGAGTCTATTGCTCAAAAAGACCTTCAATTTTACCTCTGGGATAAACAACAAAGAAAGCTTTGCCCGCTGAGCAAAGAGCAACTCTCAAGCCTATCTGGCAATGGCAGTGAGGGCGAGCATCCCAGGCAGTCAGACAACGAGCTAAATTTGAACATTCGGGAAATTGAGTTTAGAGGAGCTGCCGGACATTCCTTTCGTCAATGTCGCTATGAATCGAAACTGCCGATTCGACCAGGTAGCTATGACTGGCTGGAATTGGTGGCAACAGCCTGCCCGGTAGCAGAAAGGACCGCTGTAGACACCGCATTGGAAGTCAGTTGGGCTCCAGTTCGCCGGAATTTTTTCGATAACCAGAAGCCATTTCAACTTCCGCTTTGCGCGGATGGAAAGCCACACAGATATCTACTGCCGCTGGGAGAAGACAAGAACTGGAGCTTGTCTGAATCGATAGACGGATTGTACAGCCAAGTCCTAACGCCCAATGTCTTGGTCGCAATCAAATCAGCACGTTTGCTCAGTGGCCGTATGTACAGTCCCCATCTAGCTGTTCACAAAGACAATTTTGTAACTCTCAACAACGGACTCCATCAGCTAAGAGGCGATCATGCGGTCTTCGACTTCGACGCAACCGCTGTACCAAATGCCTAAGAAGTTTTAGTTGTGTTG
>CAZSNX010000084.1:0-5508 GCA_964607945.1 uncultured Candidatus Obscuribacterales bacterium | reverse complement strand
TTTACCAATACACTAAGGGACAGTCACACTTCCACGTATGCACAGGCTAAGTTAAGGCTTGGCTTCACAAGCGGGAGCTTCGAATTGCCGACGCGATGGCTTGAGCAGCCAGCCTGGTATCAAGTAAGGCTAGCCGCGCTCGCCGCCGACGGCTCAATTATTGGATACTTTTCAGATCCCATTTACTTGCAGAGTCCAGGCTATCCAGGCGGTTTTCCGAAAGCCGAAACATCAGAGAGATTCGAAAGGAACTTGATTTCAAGAGCGGTAGATGCCTCGCATAGTATCATTAGCAGGTAGTTGCACCAACATTAACGTCAACACATATGATGCTGGAACAAGCCTCGCGCTCGATTGGGAGCACCGAGACAGCAGGTTCATCGGCGGAACGTCTGAAATCGCGTTCAATCGATTGGCTGGCTTTCATCTCTATTGCGATCATCTGCATTCTCTGTTTTGCAAAGTCTTTGCTCGGTTACTTTCAATCCGACGACTTTACCTTCATCCATCACGCCAGCCAGATCTGGAATGGACATCCGGAGCTGTTCGTGCGCACACTCGTTGCCGCATGGGCGGAATCGCCCTATCATTTGCAGTATCGGCCGGTCTATATGCTCTCATTTGCGCTGGAATATCCGGTCTGGCACGGCAATCCCTTTGGCTATCATCTGACTAACCTATGCCTTCATATCGCAGCCTCTTTTCTGTGTTATCTCGTAGCAAAAAGAGCGACAAATTGCTTTCCGGACAATTGTCTGATAGCCGTAACCACCGGAGCACTATTTGCAGCATATCCGCTTCATCCGGAAGTTGTCTCTTGGATTAGCGGACGAGTTGATGTCCTCTGCGCAACTTTCTATCTGCTTTCCTTCTGGTTTTTCTTAAAGGAATCGGAGAGTTCGACCAGCAGAACCAGATCGGCAGGCTTGCTTTGCTTCACTTTGGCATTGCTTGCTAAGGAGATGGCCGCCAGTTTACCGGCCGTCCTTTTCACCTGGACGTTAATGTTGGACTCATCTCCAGCCAGCAATCTCAAACAGCGGCTGAATCGGGCGCTTGCAAAAACAACCGGACACTGGATGCTGCTGGCTGCATACATTGCAATTCGAGCACTGATTTTAGGAAGTGTTGTAGGTGGTTACGCCGGATACACAGGTCAGATGTTCTGGGTAGTCGCCGGGCAAAGATGGCTAGGCTCTGGCGGTCTCCAGCGGCTCGCCTATCCTTTGAGCGAAGTCTTTTTCAGCACGCAACACCCACTGTCTCAAGTGATGCACTTGCTTTACTTAGTTTGCGGAGCAGCTTTGCTGTTGCGTCTGATGATGGCGCCATGGAGCAGGCAGTACTCGATGAATCTGGTATTCGGCGGCTCCTGGCTGATACTGTCATTCATTCCTGTCATTCCAGTCTGGTTCTTGCAGGCAACCTTACAAGGCAGCCGCTACGATTACATCCCATCCATTGCATTGTGCTTGCTTTTGTCATTGATACTATGGGTGCCATCAGAAGCCAATCAGTCATTGAGCTCAGGCTGGCAACGCTTCCACAAGAGCACAAGTGTTTTGCTTATTGGTGCATTTCTGGGATGCTTCATCTATGCCACAATCGGCAACTCCCAGGCCTGGTTGAATGCAGCCAAACAGTCAAAGGAGTTGCAGTGGCAATTGACCAGTTTGCTCAAACGACTTCCGGACGCGAGAAGCGCAGTGATTTTGAATCTACCAAAAGACTTGGAAGGCACTTATATGTTCTATCGCTTCGATGAACTGCGTAACTTTCTAAGACCACCATTTGTAAAAGGCGACCTTTCAGAGAAAGTGGCAAGTTTGGAGCCTGAATACTTTGGTCCACCGGGACTTTTGAATCGCCAACGTCTTGACGAGATGATTCAGTCAAGAAAGTACGATTTCTATTTCTGGAACCGCCCCACAAAAGTACTGCAACCAGCAAATACCAGACAAGTGCAATCTTGGCTGTCGCGGGCAGCTTCGCAACCAGTTGTTGCCCGCTGCCTGGTACTTCAATTTAACAGCTCCGGAAATTCGACTATCGAAGCGAGCGTTCCACCCGATCTAAGACCGGCAGAATTTGCCTTTCTCGAAATCTCAGCAATTACAACCCGAACTGCTGGAGTCGTTTCCAAGGGAAAAGGAGACTCCAAGCTCTATACATCCTGGCAGTCCGAAGGACCTGAGTTGTTCGAGAATTCGGAGCAGATACGCACTGCCGTCATTAGCGACGGGAAACCACATACCTACACAATTGCGCTTGGAGAGCACAAGGGGTGGACGTTAGCAGAGAAGATCGACCGCATAACAGTTACTGCTTTCAATCCGGACTGCCGAACACAATTTCTAGCAGCCCGACTTAGATCAGCGGAACAATCAGTGCCCGCCATCACTTTCGACACTGGAATTTGGACGGAGCAGAAGACCGGCCTGCACACCACAATTGCAGACGCTGCAACGATTCACTTCAATACGAGTGCAGTAAGTGGAGCGAAGGGGACATTGGTAGAAATCTCCGAGCCCAACAGCCAGTTTTCTCAGTTGAGCTATACCTTCCGAGACTCGCAACCATGCAAACAAGCATTGATTAGTTTCCACCTGAATGCCACCGCTGGAGACTTTCGCGTGCCAGTGCAGCAACTGCCAAAAGCCGGCTGGTATCAAGTAAGAGCGGCAGCAGTCGACAATTGCAAACAGATCGTCGGCTACTTCAGCGACCCAGTGTTCATCGCTGTACCTGCCGGCACCAGCAAGGATAACAGGTGTAAACCGCAATAATGCTCGATCTATTTCTGCCACAAAAGGAGCCGCAACAAGCGGTCGACATTCGAAGCGATCGCTTCTCTCATCTGCAAACTATTTTTGCTGCCGTCTTACTCTGTGTTATCGGTTTCCTCTGCTACGGCAATGCCCTACACGCAAACTTCAATTGCGACGACTATTCACGCATTCACTACGCCCATCGAATCTTCAATGGTCATCCGGAGTTGCTGCTTCGAGAATTCACATCAGCCTGGCCGGACGGCAGTTTTCAACTACAATACCGGCCGATATTCGAGTTTTCCTTTGTAATCGACTATCTTTTTTGGAAAGCAAATGCGTTTGGCTATCATCTGAGCAACATCTTTTTGCATTGCCTGACAAGCTTCCTATTTTTCCTGACCTCACGGCAAATCTTCTCAAGCGTCCAAACAAAAAACTCCTTTCTGCTTGCGCTCTTTTCAGCGGCGCTCTACGCATGTTATCCACTTTCTTGCGAAGTCGTCTCATGGGTTGGCTGTCGCGTCGACAGCATCTGTGCCGCCTTTTACTTCGCGGCCTTCTGGCTGTTTTTCAAATCTGCCAAGTCAGCGAGCAAAGGACTGTCGGCTTTCAGCTTGGGGACATTCTTTTTAAGTTTGCTATCAAAAGAGATGGGCGCGAGCCTGCCGTTGGTGCTCTTTGCGTGGGTGTATCTGTCACCTGCTGCAAACCTCAGATCAACAGCTTCCAAACTGAAAGCTGCTTTTCACGCAACTTTCAGCTACTGGGTTGTTCTCTTACTTTATATTGCAGGCAGAGCAATAATCCTGGGTAATTTGGTCGGCGGCTATGTCGGCTCAACTGGCGAGTCAATCGCTGAAAGCACATTGAACCGCTGGCTAAATTCAGGCTGTCTTTACTACGTCGCCTATCCGCTCAATGCAGCCTTTTACTCCAGCCATTGTCCGATGGCAGAAGCATTTCATGCCGGATTCTTGATCGCAGGTCTATTGGTAATCTGGAGAACATTTCGTATCGGCTGGTCCGAAATCGAAAAGCGCATAATCGCATTTTCGGTCATCTGGTTGATCTTTGCTCTCCTGCCAATCTTCTCGGTCTTCTATATATCGCCCTTCCTCCAGGGAGGAAGATATTTCTACATTCCCGCTGCGGCACTCTGCCTCTTGCTGCCCTTCGCTCTCCTGTCGGTGCAGGAGCAAGTTAGGAAAAGGCAGAGCAGAATCTTCCAATTGGCAGCTTTGTCGCTTCTAGTTTGTCTATTGACTTGCTTTACATCTGCCTGCAGAACCAATGGCAAGTGCTGGACCGAATCAGCGAAGCAAACAATCGCGCTTAAGTCTGCATTGGTCCGTACTATAGCTCAGATGCCTCCGGACAGAACACTGGTGCTCCTGAATCCACCAAAGGATGTCCATGGGGCATACATGTTCTTTACGTTCGAGCTGTTTCAGAAACTCTTGATGCCGCCATTTTGCACCGAGAACCTTTCGAACCGAGTGGCTGGTGTCGAACCGAGATTTTTCGGTGAGTCGCATCTGTTAAACATTGCCAGGCTGAAAGAGTTAGCGGGAAATCCACAATACATGCTTGCCCTTTGGGACCGCAAAAATATGGCTCTCGAGCGATTGGATTCATCGCGGAGAGAGCCATTACTGTCAGAAGACAACTCGATCAACTCCATCAACTCAAAGGTGATTGCCAGCCGAGAACGGTTGTTCACGGCAAAAGACAGATGCCAGAGAGTTATCACATATAGTGTCCAACCACCAATCAATCCGCTTCAAGCACAGTTCTTGAGTGTCAGGCTGAGCAATGCTCCATCCCAAAAGGCTGCGAACTGCGATTACCCGGACCAGCTGTCAATATCCTGGTCTCCTCAATCTCTTAACCTGTTCGGCGATGCTCCTTGGATGACTCAGCCAATCTACAAGCACAATGATGCTCGCGAATATCTGTTTTGCCAAAGCGAACTTGAGAGCTGGTCGCTTAACAAACCGATCGACAAAATCGACATTTTCCTCCCTCGCTCATGCAGTGCGAGCACTCCGCAGGTGACGCTACTGAGCGCTCGGCAATTCATGCCTAAGCTAAAATTGTCCGATGAAGAATGGGCCGAACAACCCAATGGCGTCCATATACCCAAAGTTGAACATGCCACTATTGCATTTGACGCTTCAGAGATTGCCCAGGCGGTGGGAGTATTGATTGAAGTGTCCCAGCCTTACTCTCAATTCCAGCAATACACAAACACTCTCAGAGACTTTTCGCCTTCAAAGCATGCCGGAAAGACCTTTGAGTTAGCTGCCAGATCTGGCTCGTTCCAGATTCCGCCTGAAGCCGTGCGCCAGCCTGGATGGTACCAGGTGAGAGCAGCCGCGCTCTCGGGCGCAAGAAAGTTAATTGGATATTTTTGCGACCCCATCTACCTTGCCGTTCCGCAAGAGCAAACCAAAGCTGTTTCGTCAGATGGAGTTGAAGCGGCGCAAATGGTGCACTGACAATGAACAGCACCCGAATGCCATCACCTCCACCGACTGACCAGTTGTCCCGGAATACAACAAGCGATGTCGTTCAGCTCAGGAGCGCATCTATATCGATAGCGCTGCTTGCTGCGGTAAACCTGCTCTGTTACTGGAATTCTCTCAATGGCTACTTTTATGCAGACGACTTTGCTCACTTATCGTTTTTGTATGACACTTTCAGCAAACATCCGGAACAAATCTGGAGCAGCCTGATT
>CAZSNX010000083.1:0-11635 GCA_964607945.1 uncultured Candidatus Obscuribacterales bacterium | reverse complement strand
AAAGAAAAGTTTGGCCGATGATGGGCAAATTACGATGAGATTGGGAATTGTACGGATTTCATCGAGGTTAAGTTTGAACTAACATACTTTATCCGAGGCGGTTTCTCCCTTCCGACCTCTCAGGCTGGATATACGCAATTAAGAGACTCTGCGGCAGCACTGGAGAGTGAACTATGGGCGACCGTGCAAGCGAGCATGAAGTGAAAGGCGATTCTCAACGTCTAAGCTCGTTCGATCAAGTAATTCCCAAACTTCAAGACGAAGCTAGAGATAGCCTTCATCAAAAGGCGCAAGAAGTGGCGCCGATCTTTTTCAAAGGACAAAACGGACAGCCCGGTGTCCAGGGCGATGCAATTCCTCGGGGAGTGCCTGGTGCTCCGATCCCGGCGGTCCGTCCCGGCGATGCGCCTCCTCCTAAAAGGGGGGGCATGTTAGGTATCTCCAAAGATTTGCAGGGACCATCCGGTGCACCGGAGGCACCGCCGGCAAATCAAGGCGGAGATCCTTTGCAGCCTGCCAAGAGACCTTGGAGAGCTAGCCCATTCCTGGAACCAGTGGCTCCTGGATTTTTCAAGAAGAATGAAGTGCCTGCCAATCAAAAGCGCGGAGGCGTCGATGCCGAGCCGCCGCCGGAGCCGAAGAACGAGGCAGCCAATGGTGGCAAGCCGAAAGACATGCAAGCAAGTGTCAACCGCCTGGCACCACTGGTAGAAAGATCGCTCGACAAGAATTCGAGCCTCGAGGGTAATGCCTTAATCGGTGGACTTTCGGCATCGTTGGCCGGCGGTCCTCTGGCGAGGGCCTTGGATTACGGGACAAAGAGCTTTCTGGCTAACAGCGAACCCGGTCGGTTTGGACTGCTCAAGCCCTTAGAGCCGCTGGCAGCCTGGTATCAACGCCAGCATGGTTTAGTCGGTGCGGAAAGTGCTCTGGCGCCGTTGTTCGAGAAAGAAAGGAATGTAATGGATGCGTTGCGAAACAAGTCCGAGACTCTTTCGACAGTTATACAGAGGGCGGAGCTTGAGGCCGAAACCAGGCGCTTCAACAGCTTGTCGGCAGTCGAGCGCGAGGCGTTGGGCCGGCACGCATTCTTGACCGGGCAAAGTGCACCGAAAGGATTGGAATATACCGCTAACGCTGCAGACAATCATGTTCGCACGCGGCTAGCCGACTTAGCCGTCAAGATTGACGAACTCTATAGAGACAAGGCGGTGCATGACCCGGTGGCGTGGAACCAGCTGACAACGCTGGATCGTGACATCGAGTCGCGACTCAAACCGATAATTGAGCAAGCTGAAAGGCTGGGGCAGCCGGCGCTCGATAAGTTCGAGAGAGCTGGTGAGGCGGCCGTCACGACCGAGGAGCTGTTTGCAGGCAAGAAGTATCAGTTCTTCAAGGATTATCTCGACAACCCATCTCGCAAGCCGGCAGATTACGGGATTGTTCTATCCACGGAGGAACAATTGATCCTGCGTGACAGCGCTCAGGTTAGAAAGCTGTTGGAGAATCTCGAGCCGACCGGGCGGCCGGCGCTGGAAAAGTACATGAAGGCAGGCGAGGGCGCGCTGAGCGACGCCGAAAAGACGGCGATGAATCGCTTTCGATTCTTCCGCGAGTTCGCCGGTGATGCAACCAGAAGCGCCAAAGAGTTTAATGCTGTCTTGATGGGAGAAGAAAGCGGCCTGGTGACAGTGCGCCAACAAGTCAAAGGCGATATTTTGAGGATGGAGCCTTTCATTGCACGCCAGGCTGAATTGCCTGGTTTGCTTGCCGAGCACCAGCGTCTTTCGACGGACCTCGATGCAACCGTAGAACGCTTGAAGCGGCAGATTGAGCCGATTGAAGGAAAGCTCGCACAGCCAATCGAAAACTTCATGACGCAGTCCGAAAAGGACTTGATCGCTCGCTACAAGTATCTCAAGAGTGGCGCAGTCGGCGAAATTCCAAGCGGAGTCGTGCTTGATGCCGATGAAGCTCAGCTGGTGGCGAAGCGGCAAGCGATCGCCAATCGAATTGAGCTGGTCGATCCCTGGCAATCACCAAAGCGTCAGGCTCTAATAGCGGAGCGCGAAGTGGTAGCGACAAGAATGAAGACGCTTGCCGATGGTATGAAGGATGAAGTTGCGGAGCTGCTGGTCAAGATAGAAGAGCGACCGAGCCGAACGAGACTGCTTGGCGCAATTCCAGTCAGCGAGAAGGTGCCGATTGAAACAGTGCTCAGCGCCGAAGAGATGAATCTTTGGAAAAAGTACGGCTATCTCAAGACCGGCGGGAAAAGCGGAACGCTGCCGAACGCAGCAATTTTGACAGCGGAGGAAGCCTCCGTAATCGCTCGCGCTGCCGACATCGAGAAGGCATTGGCTGGTGTTGCGAAGGGCGACGCGCATGCTTCTACAACCTGGTTTAATCGCACCGCTCCTGGTGGCGCGCACGTTGACGGTCATTTCTCCAACTTTGTAAGAGGGATGGCTGTGATTACCGCTGCTGATTTCCTGTCAGACCGGATAGACAATGCGCTCTACGGAAAGACTGCCTGGCACTCGCACAGAGGAACCACGCCGTACATAACCGCAGTTACCCCCTTTGTGGGGATGGCGACTCCCGGTGGCTGGCTCAAGAAGGGTGGTGCAATGGTCGCCTTGAACGTTGCAGGCAGCTACGTCGAGAAGGCTTTGCCGGTTGATCCCAACGCCAAGTGGAGCAAACTCTTGAGACCCAACGGAGTTGATGCGGTTGCACTCGGCGTGGCATCAGCAATTCCGATGCGGCGTGAGACTTTTGCCGCTCGCTTGGGTTACATGGGCATAGCGTGGGCTGGCAGCAAGGCCGGTCGCTACCTCTTCGAGGGACCTTCGGGAAGAGAAGTGCGAGATCAAGCTTGGGAGCTGTTCAAGCAGGACAAGTCAGATCGCACGGAAGCCTCCATGACCAAGACGATCGACAAGCTGAAAAGCATGGACAACTTCCCGGTCAGAGGTGATGCAAAACAGCTGACGACAGTGCTGGAGTATTATCTTGCCGATTGGATGGCCAGAGACCACTCGAAAGATGCGCTGAATGGAGAGCGTGGAGCAGCTATGTTCTTGGCGGCTGCAGGAGAAGCGAGACTTGAGAAGGGCTCGCGAGTCGCTAAGGGTGAGGGCGGTACCGATGACGGTAAGCTCAAGCAGGCTTGGAACATGCTCTATAACACCGTCACTAGTGGGAAAGACCAGCAGTTCGACTATATACTGGCCGGAAGAGATCTCGATCTCGGCGGCCAGTCAATTAAGTACCTGTTCTCAGCCAAGATAAAGCTCGAGCGGGCCAAGGAAGAGACTGCTGCTCAGATCAAAGCAAACGGTGAAGTGAGAGGCACCAAGGTGCAAGCATCCGAGATTGCCGATCTCGATAAGGTCAAGCAGCGTGTGGAAGCCAACCTGGAGAAAATCTACGGGCGGCATGACATTCCCGCTATGTTGAAGGAAGTGCAGGAATACACATTCCGTTTGCACCAGAAAGATATGGACAGAATAAGGAAGCAGGCAAAGGCCACAATCGCTGAGCCTAAGACTGACGATCCTCGTTTCGTAGCGAAGTTTTGTCGCGATGTGGCGCTGATCGATATCGCCTGGGCAATCAACAAATTGGGAGCCTACAACAATACCGGTAAAGGAAAAGATGGTGAATCGGCTGCAGTTATGCTTGGAGAGGCAAAGATTGCCTTACGCAAGGCCGGTGAGCTGGATCCCAAGAATCCTGACCTGGAACAGCTCCAAAAAGCCCTGAAAGAGCAGGAAGAAAAATGCCCGTTGGCGATCAAGGAGCAATGGAGCAGCACTACCTTCAACCCGCTCGAAATCCCGAAAGAAAAGTAGGGCGCTGGCGCGAAGCTCGATAGTCGACTCTATGTACTGCACCGTTCGGCGTGGGAATTGTCCCATTCTTTATGGGATTCCCACGGATTTACCCGCACGGTCGCAGTAGTTAATATTGCATGACCCGAGCGTAATCCCTGCGCTTCGGCCAATAAGTAAAACGAGCTAACAATGCTACCTGAGGCTGGAGGTCGCAAAGATGGGTGATGGTGGCGCCATTGGGCGCGTAGATAATGACATAAACTCCCAATTGAAGGAGAGAGCAGATGCTGCTCCGCAATTGGGTAATGAGGTTTATCAGCGTAAGGCTGATTCCAGCAATCCTGAGCGCGGGCGTCGATATGTCGCCTTGACGCCTCAAATGCTGGTCGACGAAGCTTATGCCGCTCCGCCTTCCGCCGGAATGGGCAGCCTGGCCGATCAAGCCGGTTTGCACGGGGTTGACCAGGGCCATTCCCAGGCACCAATCGACTCTCTGCCGTCTGTAACTCCTGACCTGCCAGCGGCACCTGAATTGCCTGTGGCTCTGCCGCCGGCACCTGTCAATCCTGGCGATCAGTCGAGCGGTGGTGTACCGCCTGTTGCCGCGGGCGACTTGCCCGGTTCTGGGCTGCCTACTGTCTCCGAGAATTCGCCGCCTCCTGGGGAGCCACCGCCTGCCGTACCGGGCAAAGATGGCAATCCTCAACCAAATACAAATAGTTCACCGGAGCAGAACGTCACACCCAGCCCCAATGTTAACGGGGAAACAGGCAAACCTTGGCGAAGCGGCTACGGAGAAGTAGCACCAGGCTACAAGGAGCCAGGCATCGTCCGGCCGCCGGGTGGTGTGACTTCGGACTCTGCCGGGCGTTCCGGCGGCAATGACAACGCTCCTTCTAACGGTGGCGGTGCCACTACCAGAGATACCGAACGGGCGACCATGCAGCAGATTGTCGACCAAAAGCGCAATCTCGCTGAATACTCGCTTGAAAAACACTCCGGCTTTTGGGGCAATGAACTCTACGGCGGCTTGGGAGCGATGGCTTCCGGCGGCTATCTGGCTAGAGCACTGGATTATGGCACCAAGCGGATCATAGCTGCCGGTGAGACCGATCCGGCAACGGCGACGAGGCTGGCGGATCGTTTCGCCATCTTTTATCAACAAAGATTCGGTCTGGCGGATAATCGGGATGTGCTCTTGCCCTTGCTCACCAAGGACAGAGATCTGATGGAGCTCATTATGAGCAAGGCGGATACTCTAGATGAGACCAAGGCGCGTATCGAGCAAGAAGCCATAGCCAGGCGTCTGGATACATTGTTGCCTGAAGAGAAAGCGAATCTTGGACGCTACCGCTTCTTTCAAGGTGCTCCGGTTGAGTTTCCATATGAACCGCTCAAAGGTGACATTGACTTGCTCCATCGCATGAGCGACCTCGATGATGCCATTCAGCCGCTCAAGGGCCAGTTGACCGGGTACAATCCGGGCGACTTCGAAGCGATGAAGATACAGGCGGCTGAGATTGATGGCAAGTACAACGAGATACTTAAAGGACTCGCCGATGATGGTCCGCGTCTAGTCGACACGTACACCCGGGCCGCGGAAGCTGCGCTTTCTACCGAGGAGCAAGCCGTCGCCAACCGTTTTCGATTCTTCACTGATTTTTTGAAGGACAAGAGCAAGCAGCCTCATGAATATGGGCTGATCTTGACTCCAGAAGAAACCATCTTGATGCGCGATGAAGCTGAAGTAAAGAGAATGCTGGAAAGGGTCGAGGAACCTGGCAAGGCTGCGCTCGAGAAAAGTGCGAAAGCCGCTGAGAGCGTGCTGAGTGCCGATCAGTTGAAGGCGATGAAACGCTATCAATTCTTCACAGCGGCGCTGGATGATCCCAAGCTTGAAGCAAAGGCTTTTGGCTTGGTGCTCGATCTTGAGGAGGAAAATCTAGTTCGGCTTCGTCAACTAGTCAAGGATAAGACCAGTGGCCTTCCGCACTTGGAGGCGCAGGACAAACTATACACGCGTCTGAATGGACTGGCGGTAGAGTACGACATGCTCGAGCGACAGCGCGGTGAGATTGTAGCAAAGCTGGAGAGAGAGCTTGTTCCAGCTGGTGAGAAGCTCAGCAAACCGCTTGCAGAATTCGTTACGGATGCGGACAAGAAGCTTATTGCTCGCTATGAGTATTTGAAGAACGGAGCGACCGGACCAATTCCGGAAGGAGTCGTGCTGGACGCCGATGAGGCGAAATTAGTCTCCAAGCATCAGGCGCTCGTCAATCGCCTGAATTTGGCCGATCCGACATCATCGCCGATACGGGCCAGTTTATTGGCCGAGCGCGATCTCATTCGCAAGCAGGTGGGAGTGATGGCCGAAGAGCTAACTCCGCAAGTGCAATCAATCGCTGAGAAGGTTGCCGGACGCCCGGCCGTAGAAAGGCTGGTAAATGGCATTATGACCAGCGAGAAGGTGGCAATCGATACGGTTTTGACTGCCGACGAATTGAAAGTGTGGAGGCGTCACGAATTCTTGAAGGGCGGCGGGCTTGGCCCGATGCCGGAAGCCGGAGTCTTGCTTAAGGCAGAGGAAAAGTTGATTGGCAGAATGACCGCTGTTGAAAGACACCTTGCCGAACTGGCAAAGCAGGATGCAAGAGCGGCCACCAGCTGGATGCCGAAGTTCTCGCCGGAAGGCGTGAAACTTTCCGAAGGACATTTCACTAATTTCTCGCGTGGGTTGGCGGTGGTAGCGACCGCTGACTTTCTCGCCGACAGAATGGACAACCTGAATCTCTTTGGGCAGTCGCATCGAGGCACCACGCCTTATGCGCGCGCACTTGCTCCGTGGGTCGGGCTGGCTGTGCCCGGTGGCTGGATGAAGAAGGGCGGAGCTGTGTTGGGCTTGCAGCTCGCCGGTGGCATGCTTGAAAGCGCATATCCGGTTGATCCGACATCCAAATGGAACAGGCTGCTTCGTCCCGATGGTGTAGACGCTCTTACGCTCGGTATTACATCTGCAATTCCGATGCGGAGCGAATCGTTCAAAGGAAGGATGGCCTTAATGGCGCTTGGCTTGGGCGTTGAGAAAGGCATGAAGCTCTTCTTTGAGGCTCCCTCCGGTCGCGATGTAAGAGATCAGGGCAAGGAGCTGGTTCGGCACGATCAAAGCGAGCGCACTGCAAACAGCATGAATCAATCGATCGACAAGCTCAAGCAGCTGGATAACTATCCGCTCCGGAGCGACTCGAGAACGAAGCGACCGATGACTGCTCTGGAATATTACCTGGCCGAGCAACTCTCGACGACGCCGGAAAACACTATCGTTGGCGGAAGGTCCGCTGCAGTCTACCTGGCTGCATGCGGCGAGGCTCGATTGGCAAAAGGAACGATGGTGGCTCCCGGAGAAGGCGGTGCTGGAAGCAGCAAGATGACCCAGCTTTGGAATGCAGTCGCCTCCAGCTTTACGCATGGTCAAGACAGGCAATTCGACTATATCTTGCCAGGGTCCAATCTGGATCTGGGCGGGCGCGCAATGACTTACTTGGAAGGCGCAAAGAAGTCGATCGAACAAGCTAAAGTTGACACCCAAGCTTTGATCGACAGCGATCCCAACGCTACTGTCAGCGGCAAGAAGATCGATAAAGCGGAAATCAGCGATCTGTCTACGGTTGAGCAGCGAGTTGGCGCCAATCTCGAGCTGATTTATGGTAAGCATGATATTCCGGCTATCTACAATGACCTAGTCGACTTCACCAGCAACTTGAATCAAAGAACAGTTGCTCGTGTCAAAGATCAGATTCAAGAGAAGCTCAAGAATCCTGGCTCAACTGATCCCCGCTATCTGGCTAAGCTTCACCGGGATGTCGCTTTGATTTATCTGGTCTTCGCCGATACGAAAGTGGCTAAGGCCAGCACGGCAATGGGACGCGATGGCAGTTCGGCTGACATCAATCGCAAGGAGGCGCTTCGCTGGCTGAAGAAGGCTCGCGAGCTGGACGCTGACAATCAAGATTTGCCGCAATTGGAGCGGATAGCCAAGCGGATGAGTGTAGAAGTTGACGCTGCGATCAAGGAGCAGGGCAACAGCACTAAAAACAATCCATTCGGCGTCACCAACTGGAAGTGATTTCAGCAGGCATTGATTTTGGCTGGCAGTGATTCCGGTTGGCTTTGTTTGATGCCGCTGGTTTGAACGGGCGAATTGAACTTTCGCGCGAATGAATCCGTCTCAATTAACAGGACCTTTTTTTGGAAAAAAAAGAGAGGGAAGGGCAAAGGGGAGAGATCCTGCTTACTCTTTGAGGTGGAGATGCTCAAATTCGAGTTTGGGCGCCTTTTCGGCCTGCGGTTTTTTTGCCGCGCATTAATGACTCTGAGCAGTCGAACTGTTCAGTTGTTTCGGCTTGTTTTGTCCGGACGACTAACGTCCAAGAGTCAGATTGAAAGTGGTTTGCGCTGGTTTTTGACAGGTCCCCGCATGTTGGTGACAGCAACCGTTGCGTTTGCATTTGGTGTGGCGGTCGAGAGCTATGGATGTCCCGCCTGGTGGTTGGTGTCAGCTGCAGCTTCAACTTCGCTTTTCTTGTTCGGGACAAGGCATAGGAAAGCTGCATTACTATTGCTTCTTCTGCCAGTCGTGGGATGGAGCTATTGCTGTTTGAGGCAGCCGCGCCCGGACTCAGCAGACTTGAGCAATTATGCCTTCGGCCGCGGGGTGATTTTTACGGCTGAGGTGGCGGCCGTGCTTACGTCGGTAGATCCGAGGCGGACGAGAGCTGTTTTAAGCTGCCGGCGGATGGAGTTTCCCGATCAAAGGATGCTTTCTGGTAAGACGCTAGTCACTATCTCCGGTAGCGCTCCGCCAATTAGCAAGGGAGACGAACTGAAACTGGCTGCATCAGTTCGGGTGCCGAAGTCAGCAGTCTTTCCCTGGGACTTCGATTATGCATCCTACCTGAAGAGACAAGGAGTATTCTCTCTTTGTTCAGCCAGATCTCAAACCGTGAAAGTGATTCGTGCAGCCGGCGTTTGCAGCGACAAAATGGATTACCGGCAGATCGAGCAGCGGCTCGACAAGCTGCTTAGCGAGCTAAGAGCGCGGGTGGTTGGTGCGCACCGAAAATTTCTTGGTGCGCCGGCCGGTGAGTTGCTGTCTTCTTTCGTATTGGGGGATCGTGCCGTCAAGTTGTCCGATGAGCTCGTTGAGAAGTTTCGCGTGCTCGGACTATCTCACGTATTAGCTGCATCCGGATTCAACCTGACTCTGGTCACCGGGCTCACCTGGTGGATTGGGCTCTTTCTTTTGAAATCCGGACTTTGTGTCAATCTCTTGTGTTTTTGCTCGATGATGCTGTTTGTCGGTTTGGCCGGCCCCTCTCCATCGGTGGTGCGCGCTGCTCTCATGTGCACATTTTTGCTCACAGCGCGTTGTCTGTTTCGAACTCTCCATACACCGGCTGCTCTGTCCCTGGCTCTGTTGATAACTCTGGCTGGCGATCCCTGTGCGATTGCCGATATCGGATTACAGCTGTCATACGTGGCTACTGCCGGTATCATATCTGGTGCTCGAATCGGCGATCCTAAGTCCGAGCTCGCAAGGCGAATTCGTCTGCTTGGCTGGTTAAGGGAGTCTGTCACTTTAGTCTTGCTCGCCCAGGCTGCCGTTCTACCTATTCAATTGGCATACTTTTGGCAGATTGGGCTGCTATTCCTTCCAGCAAATCTAACTGTCACTCCGATCGTTTCATTTGTCTCTGTGCTTGGTTTTATCGCAAGTACTCTGGTGATTCTCGACTGGCGGGCGACGTTGACCAGTTCAATTGTCGCTGTGCTGGATCGACTGCTGGCATATCCGATTCATCTCATCTTACTGATAGTAGACGCTCTGTCCGGATTCGAGTCAGCCAAATTGGATCTTGGACCGCCCGAGCCTTGGACGGTGGGCATGTACTATGCATGTTTGATCGTCCTATTTGTCAGTTTGCGCACGCGGCGTTTTCGTCTGATCTTATCGGCGCTTTTCCTTCTGTCGTTGGGATTGCTTCTGTGGCGGCGACCGTCTCCACCATTGTCTCTCTACTCTTGCAAAGGGGCAGTTATACTGATGAGTTCCGACCGTCAAGCGCTGTGCCTGGGAGACATTGGACAGAGCTGTCCAACTCGTTTTTTGCGTTACTTTGCAGCGACTGTGGTGAGGCAACAGTCGGCTAGTTTCGAGATCACGAGACATTCCAGATCTGTCTTCTTTATCTATTGTCGGCAGGCTAAATGCCGGATTTGCGTCATCGATGGTGGTGCTCAGATTGAATCTCAAGATATTTCGCTACCTATTTCTGCCATTGTTCTCACCGGTCCGTCCGGGAGCACTCAGCAAGCTGATACTTACCAGGCATCCGGCGGACAGGAATTTCCTGCTGGACCCAGCCAGGCTTCGAGGAATACTTCGGCCGTGCCGGCTGCCAAGCGTTTGTGCCTATCTTTGCCCTACTCTGGCGGCCCGCCTGATGTAAGCAAGTTGGTGCGGATTGTTAAGGAGTCGGGCTGCCGGTGGGTAATTGTTAACAGCGAGGCAGCAAGCTTTCGCAGGCAGATGGCTTTGCTGGCAGAAAAAATTCGTGAACAACCTGGAGTCCGAATTTTGCGATCTTCGAGAACTGAGTTTATGCTAATAGGCGACGGCAACCCGATTGAGTTGAAGCAGCCAAAGCGGCAGGTGAATTATGGCAACGTCTCAAACAACCGAAATCGACTTGGCAGCTGGCGCTCTTCAGAAGAGGGATGGAGTGATCGTCATTCCGACTGACACCACATACGGTGTGGTGTGCCGGCTCGATTATCCGGAAGCGATCGATCGTATTTATGAATTGAAGGGCCGGGATCGGTCTAAGCCACTAATAATACTCGGCTCCGATCCAGCTGCATTGTTGCGCTGGGCCACTGGCGACCTGCGCCTGGCAGTCGAGCTTGCCGAGCGCTTTTGGCCGGGGCCGCTGACGCTTGTAGTAAGAGCCACCGAAACTGTGCCTGGGTCTATCCTGGCTGGAGGGCAAACGGTCGGTCTGCGAATGCCTAAGCACGATGCGACTCTCAAACTATTGGCTCGTACAAAGGACGGCTCGGTGGCTTCAACCAGCGCTAATCTCTCCGGCGCCGGTGCTCCCAAGACGCTGTCGGAGGTAGAGGCATCACTGGCTGACAAAGTTGACTATATTCTGTCGGACTGCGGGCAGGCGCCTGCTGGCAATGAGTCAACCATTATCGATGTCAGCTCGAGTGAGCCGAAGCTGCTTCGGGTCGGCTCGCTGAGCGAAGAGACACTGATGGCTGCCGTCAACGAGCTAGTCAGTCGCTGACTTCGGTCAGCTCGTCGATGTTGTAGTTGAAGCTGTAATGAAGGTCCAGATAGCTGTGCGGATAATCCGCCGGCAACGCTTGAAACGGAGCTGATGCCGCAATTGCTCGCAATGCGGCTTCATCAGTCTCGATGCTGCCGGAGGAGCGAGTAATCTGAACTGCCAATAGTTGTCCGACTTTGCTTATTCGGAAGAGGACTTCGGTTTTGCGTTGTTCGCCGCGCGGTGGTGACCAAGCGCTCTTAATCCGCTTGTTCAAGTCTTTCAAGTAGCGAGCAAGGTCTGACTTCGAGCCGCTTCCTCCGGATGAGCGCCCGCCTGCCTGCCAAATTTCCAGCGACTTGTTGCCGTCATTGTCTGTTATTTCTACCAATTCCGGCGGCATCACCTCTCCGTCGAAATGCGCGCGGATGCGCCCGAGCATGGCCGCGCGCTCGCGCAGCACGC
>CAZSNX010000082.1:3525-11705 GCA_964607945.1 uncultured Candidatus Obscuribacterales bacterium | reverse complement strand
GCGTAATCGGGGTCCATCGCATGCTCGGCATCAACAATTGCCGCGATGCCACCGCGACGTTGAACCTCGGCCGCGACATGCTGAGCCAGAGTCGTCTTTCCGGATGATTCCGGTCCGTAAATCTCGATGATTCGCCCGCGCGGAAGTCCGCCTACGCCTAAGGCAACATCGAGCGAGAGAGCTCCGGTCGGAACTGTTTCAATTTGTTGATGCCTTTGATCGCCTAGGCGCATGATCGAACCTTCGCCGTAGGCTTTCTTGATTGTATCCATCGCCAGTCCGAGAGCCTTTTGTCGCTCGGGAGATGCGGGTTTGCCCTTCTCGTCGGCTGATGCTTTATGTTCTCCGTTCTTATCGGATGTTTTGTCACCGTTTTTGTCAATCATGGCTTTATCGGATGAGTTTTTTTCTTTGGTTACTACTGCCATTTTCATTCTCCTGCCAATAGGCAAAGTACGAAATAACCCTGAGACACCGACCCGACCGGGGATCTCTAGGAGTCATTTGGATATACGCATCCCGCCTGAATTGAGATACCGCTCGATTATATCTGCTTGTTGGAACGGGAGGAATTAAAAGTGCTTTTCTAGTTTGCCGCTTGCGGTATATATCCAGCCGGTTTTAAAGGTACCGATCGGGGTATAAACAAGTTGCTACCCAACAATTTTTGCATTGAAGGGAAGCACTAATGATATAGACGATGCGCCGCGCCTTTGAGTTCAAATGTTGGCAACCGGGTGCTGGCTCTTTCATCTTTAGGGGCAAAACTATTATCGGGGGCGTCGAAGATGAGAGCAGCCCAGAAGCTCTTTAATTTGAAACAGAGCGACATTTTTGAATCGTTTAATCCAATGGAGATGGGTAGGCTGCTGGGAGTGGTCGAGGAGCTTGAACTTCCGAAGCATCATGTGATTTTTGCCCCTGGTATTCCATCTGAAGCAATCTACTTTATTGAGAAGGGGCGAGTCAGGCTTACCAGGCTGTCTCCGGAAGGCAAGACGGTAATTCTTGCCTTGCTTGGGCCGGGCGATCTCATTGGTGAAGCTGCCTGGGAATCGGGCGAACACGATAGCTATGCCGAGACGGTTGAGGATACGAGGCTTTATCAGATCGGTCGAGAGTCGTTCCAGAATTTTGTTAGAGAGAACCCTGATTTTGGACTGAGATTGATTCAGATTATTGGTGTGCGGTTGAAGGAAGCGCAGGCCAGGATTGAAGATCTGGTCTTTCGACCGGTCCCGAGTCGGGTGGCGCGCTTGCTTCTGAGCTTGGCCGAGAGTCACGGAAAGGTAACCCCCAATGGCATTCGGGTGGAATTCAGGCTCACTCACCAGGAGATCGCCAACCTGGTAGGGTCTTCGCGAGTGACCGTCACGCAGATACTTAATCGTTTTCGGCAGTCACATTGGATTGATATAGAATCCAAGCGGGTGACTATTTTCAACTTGAATGCACTGGAAGATCTCGTAAGGCAGCCATGGGGCGCGTCTTAGGATTAATGTGCGTTCGGCTTGCAAAAATGCGGAATTGGTGGACCGCTGCTAGTTTGGACCAAGCGCTCTTGCCGAGTTCAAAGCTATTTCTGGCTTAACTAAGCCGGTCGGTAACATCGAGCATAGCAAGGATGGGGCGCTTGCTATAATAGTCAATCCTCTGTGCCCGTAGCTCAGCTGGATAGAGCGTCGGTCTCCGAAGCCGAAGGTCTCGAGTTCGAATCTCGACGGGCACGAATCTTTTGTGACTTGTTATGCCACTATATTTGGTGTTGATTGTGCAAGAGCTTGCACAATGTTTGCCGCAGCGCAACAATCCGTGCAACTTGCTACTTGTATCCGAAAGCTCTGTAATGGCCAGAGTTTTCCTGGGGGAAACCCTGGGTCAGCTTCGGTCATTTTGTTGGTCAAAAGCAAGCGGCGGAACTTTAGTGTGTAATTAGCGTCAATTTTTGTGTGAAGAGCCGATAGCGAATCACAAACAAGTAAATTAGGAGCAGCGCCATGCGTATCACAACCTTACCAAACTCGACTAACGTCAATGCTTTAGCGGTGATCTATGCGCTTCCCGAGCTCCCAAGAGACTTCAAGCGCGTGTTGCGCGTGCAATTCAAGGAATTCCTTCATCAGATCGATGAAGTGGGCGAGCAAGCGGGAACCTGTGTCGCTCCGAAGAGGGCACTTGCATCCTAGCGCTCTCACGTTGACCGGTCGTACCGGTAGTCACAATTGAGAAACTGAAGAAATCAGAGGCGACGGTTGTGTCGCCTCTGATTTTAAGTGGCGGTAGTCATTTGATTGCAGCTTGAATAGATCAATTGTTGAAGATCTATAAAACAGTTAGTTTGATGAATAGAACTTTCAATAAAACGGGCATATAGATAGTGGGTGACTGGCGGTCCTTTGCTTTCGTGCTATTGACGGCACGACCCAACTGTGGCTGTTCCATGATTAACCAGGCTCCCTCCTGCTAGACCAGGCGCAATGCTCGTCGGTAGGAAATCCCCAACTGTTGGTTGATTGGCATAAGCCAATTCAGCCAACAAAATTCCATGTGGAGTAAGGACGGCTAAATGAAGAAGAGTGTGAGGGGTGAAATTACAGTTAGAGGTCGTCGGCCCGCCGTAGAGTCGGTGCCGGATTCGGATTGGGATGGATACATAGAACTCGAGCCTTCTGCGACACAACAAATTTCCGACTGGAGCGATGCTGAGGAGCCGGAAGCAAGCGAAGCGCCAGAGCGAGTGTTTGAAGAGGACTCAATCAAAACATATTTGCGTGAGATTTCTCGGCACAGGCTTTTGGACGGATGCGAAGAGATTGAGTTGGCTAGAGCGGTAAAAACTGGAGACAAAGCTGCGCGTCGGCGATTGATTCAAGCGAATCTCCGCTTAGTGGTAAGTATTGCCAAGCGCTATATCAATCATGGACTCAGCTTTCAAGACTTGATTCAGGAAGGCAGCCTTGGCCTGATTCGGGCGGTAGAAAAGTACGATCCCGAAAGAGGAAATCGTTTCTCGACTTATGCCACGTGGTGGATAAGACAAGCGGTCACGCGCGCCTTAGCGAACAAGTCGCGAACGATTCGAGTGCCGGTGCATATGAATGAGGTAATCAATCGTTTGAGAAAGGCTGTGCGAGAGCTTTCGCAAAAGCTGGATCGCCGTCCGACGATCGATGAATTGGCTAAGGCTTCCGGTCTAGATTATGACAAAGTATTACTGGCATTCGGAGCCGGGCGCAGTCCTTTATCGCTCGATCAAACTTTCGGAGAAGACTCAGATAATGCCCTGGGCGACATTCTCGAAGATCACGTCACGAGACTTCCGGATGAGGAAGCCGCTGCTCAGCTTTTGACCGGCAATATCAAGGAGCTGCTGTCGGCGCTTACTGTTCGTGAACGAGACGTGATCGTGTTGCGTTTTGGGCTCGACAGCGACAGATCCCATTCGCTTGAAGAGTTGGCGCGCGTGCTCGGCTTGACGCGTGAGCGAGTCAGGCAGATCGAGCTTAAGGCTATGCAGAAGCTGCGCAACAACTCACGAGTAGGAGATTTACGAGAATTTCTCCGGTAAGCAGGCGCTATAATTGAACGTTCTATTAGTTTGCGTTCTATATTAGACGTGCTTGCCAGCGATCGCTCCCAGCCGATTGAGGTGATAGTCGGACCTTACAGGTCCGGCAAAACCGATCGACTATTGCGCGCCTTGTTGGCGCACAATCAAGCGCGTCCGTTTGACGAAGTGGTGGTAATCGTTCCTTCGGCCCGCTATCAAAAGTTGCTTGAAGAACGGCTGCTTGCCCTGGTTGAAGAACAGCTGGAAGGTGGAAGCGCCGGTCAGCGCGCCGGCATCTTCGGCGTAAGAGTCCTGCCGTTTTATCGAGTCTGCCAGATGGTCTTGCAGGAGAGCGGAATACCCTTCGCCGTCCTTCCAGGCAATTTGAGGGCGGTGCTCGTATCGCGCGTGCTGAGCTCGATGAGGACACGTGGCAAGCTTTCGGTTTTGGCGGCAATCTCCGGGTTCAAAGGCACCAGTTCGAGCGTTTTGAACTTGATCGATGAGTTTCAGCGAGCGGCGCTTACTCCAAGCGATGTTCTGCTTAAGCTCGGTGAGACTGCGGCGGAAGAATCGAAAATGATCGAACTTGCCCGCATCTATGATGCTTATTGGCAAGAGCTGGAAAGAGTCGGCTATTTCGACCAGCATATGCTCGCCTTTGCGTCCCGTGCTGCATTGTTCGATCGCGAGCGCGAGCAGCTCAAGCTCGATTGGGTTGTCGCTGATGGGTTTGACCGATTCAATCGCTTGCAGTTACAAGTATTGTCCGGTTTGGCTCGTCACGCAGGTCGAACAACCATTACCTTCGATTTCGTAGACCAGTCTCGTCCTTATTGGGATAGCTATCGCCAGGACTATACATGGAAGGAAGTGAGCTATCAGCAGTTGCTGATGCAGCTTGAACCGACCTTGTTGCATATAGATCCTCCACTGCGCAAGAAGGAAACGGCGGTGACTTCAACGCTCGATCGATATTTCGAGATGGATGAGATCGCCCGTCAATGCAAGAGTTTGATTGTCGGAGGTCAAGCCGGCACCGGTGATTTGTTAGTTGTTGCGCGTGATTTGAAAAACTACCAGGCGATTATTGAAAGCTCCTTCGATGATGTTGGGCTGCCATATTTCATCGATGACACGGTCAGCATTGCGGAGTTGCCGGTCGTGCAATACTTCAAGCTGCTGTTGCGACTTTCTGCCGGCGATTTTAGCCGGGCGGAGGTCATGTCGGTGCTGAGAAGCAAGTATTGCAATTTGGCTGCCTTGAACCTCGCGGACAGTGATGTTGACTTAATAGATCAACTGTCGTTGGCCGGCTCGCTTGTCGGCGGTGCTGAGCGCTGGTGTGCGATGGCGGTTCCGGCTGAGCGGCAATCGGTGAAAGAAGGTTTGAAGCAGCTGATCGATCTGTTAACACCTCCTCAGGAAATGCGGACATATACCGATTTTTGTGTCTGGATAGAAGACTTGGTCGAGCGGCTTCTGTTGCTTCCGGAGCGCAATAGTGAAGAGGAAGATCTGCCCGCAGAGGATTTGGATGCTTTGCAAGGCTTTGCTGGAATTCGCGCGGCCATTCGTGGTGCAGTCGAAGAAGAGAAAGTGTTGGGCCCGCAATTGGCTTCATTTCAAAGTTTTTCGCTAAGACTGGAAGCAGCTATCGATGAAAGCAATTTCCGGCGCCGACCGAGGCATAAGTGGCCTGTCACTATATGCGGTGCGGACTTCGCGCCGAATCGCTGCTTCCAGTACGTTTTTATAGCCGGATTGCTGGAAGGGGAATTTCCCCGGCGCTCAGGCAGCTCCGGTTTCGCCAGCCCAGATGAATTGGCGAAATGGGCTAGTTTTGGTGTAGACATGCATAATCCAAGGCATCATCCGGGATTTGAATTGGCGTTATACCGGACACTGGAGGACCGGGCACTCAAAAAAACGTATCTCTCGTTTCCACGCTACGAAATGAAGGGTGGCGACGAGTTAGTTCCCTCATTCTTTGTGACCGGTGGAGAGAGCAAGGTAGAGAAGTCAATTCCGTTTCTTCCGCCATTTTCTCACTCGGTAGTTCCTGTCTCTGCCAGGGATGCAGTGGCGGGCTGGCTGTGGTCTTCGCATGACTGGGCAGGGACTTCCCTGCGCAGCGATAATAGCCTAATATCTGCCCTCAGGGAGGAAATCGAGTCACCGCTGTCGGTGGCGCGCGCTCGGGCTGAGGGGAAGCGGGAGATAGTCTTCAACGGTTATCTCGCTGATTTTGTCAGTTCCGGTGCGCTTGGAGTGTCCGTGCCGTCCGTTTGGAGCGCATCCAAGCTGAATAACTATGGCCAGTGCCCGTTCAAGTACTGGGTGTCCAACTCGCTTGGTTGGGACAGGCTAGATGAGCCGCAGTCCGGGTTGGATGCCAGACTGCTCGGACAGACCTATCATAAAGCGCTTGAGCTGTTCTTTGCCGGGCTGACAATGAGGCAGCTGAAAGTACGTGATGTTGAGTCGATCCAAAAGGACCAAGTCTTCGACGAAGCTTTGCGAGGAGCGATAGGCTGGTTGGAAGCTCAACCTGAATTTTCGGCTGGACCCTTTTGGACCTTGGATCAATTGGAGATCAAGTATCGGCTAAAGCGCTTTCTCGATGACGAGTTCAAGAGACTGCTTGCCGATTCTGAACCATTGGAGCCATCGAAGTTCGAAGTCGCTTTCGGAATCAGTGGGAATAACTCCTATCCGGCTCTGGCGATTGAATCAGATGGTATGAGCGTTCGGGTTCGAGGCGTCATTGACCGAATTGACTTATCTGACCAGAGTGGTGCGCTGCGAGCAAG
Organism: uncultured Candidatus Obscuribacterales bacterium; assembly: GCA_964607945.1. Taxonomy (GTDB): domain Bacteria; phylum Cyanobacteriota; class Vampirovibrionia; order Obscuribacterales; family Obscuribacteraceae; genus JAGVKB01. The sequence goes on along the minus strand of CAZSNX010000082.1, from coordinate 5,342 downwards.
GGTGATTGACTATAAGAGTGGCTCCACCGGTATTTCAGTAAAGGATTCTTTGAGCGGAAGAAATTTGCAGATACCAATCTATGCACTGGCTGTGGAGCGCGTGATCCTGCCCGGCAGTCGAGTGGTGAAAGGTTCTTATCTGAGTGTCGGCTCCGGCCGACCGGTCGGACAGTTGGATTTCGAGAAGGAAGAAGGTAGCCAACTGCTGTCGGCAGTGGAGGCAAAAGTACAGTCTATCGTTGCCGGAGTGCGCAGTGGTGACTTTACCGTGCGTCCAAGTGCCGGCAAGGTCTGCAAGCAGTGCTCACACGAAAAAATTTGCAGAATTGGTGAACTGGTGCCGGAGGAGACGGAAAGTGACCGGTCTGACTGACGAGCAGCAATTGGCGGTGGAGTCCATCGAGCGCAATGTGCTGGTTTCGGCTGGTGCGGGCTCTGGAAAAACGCACGTGCTCGTGGAAAGGTACATTGAGATACTTCGGCAGCAACCGACCTTGGCGGTATCGAATTTGGTGGCGGTGACATATACGACCAAGGCTGCCAATGAAATGCGCAGTCGTCTTAAGGCGAGAATTCAGGAGATGTTCGCCGCCAGCGTAGGAGAGCAGCGCACTCGCTGGATGGAGTGTTTAGCGGATGTTGATACTGCCCGCATCGGTACAATTCACTCTCTTTGCGAATCGGTGCTGAAGGCGTTTCCGGTTGAAGCAGCGATCGATCCTCGCTTTGAAGTCTTGAACGATCTGGAGCGTGCGGAGCTCTTGAGCGACAGTTTCGAACAGATCATACATGAAATCACACCGGACCAGACGGAGCCGTATGAGCTCTTGCTTTCATTTCCAATTGAGCAAATCAGGGCATGGGTGAACGCCTCAATCGGCTCGATACTGCAGTACCGCGAAGCCGAAGAGAGGCTTGTCGGCTATTCTGATGAGCAGCTCGAAGCTCATTGTCGTGAGCTGATGGATTTGCAATATCAAAGGGTATTGCAGTCGATTCGAAGCGATTCGCGCTTACCGGGGCTGTTTGAGTATCTCGAGGAGAATTCGATACCGCAGTCTGAAAAACTGGATCATTTTCGCAGGGCGATGCTCGAACTGTCGAGGTCGCTCAGGAATCAATCGCAATCCAAGCCAGGTCCGGATGACCGAAGCACTGTGCGGCAAAGTATGGTCGACCTGTTTGAGATTTGCGGGTTAAAGGTGGGTGTCTCCGGCGGCAACAGCGACCAGGCGAAAGGGCTTCGCGCTGTTATGCGAACTTTGCGAGAGCTTGTCAAAGATCAATTGGAGTTTGTTCCAGCAGATCTTTGTGACGCGGACTTTCAGGCGTTCAGGCTTCTGCGCGGCTTATTGACCATATCTAAGTCGGTTGCCGAGAGATTTGAAGAAGCGAAGCAGGCCGGTATGCGGTTGGATTTCAATGACTTGATTTGGTCGGCTTATCTGGTACTTGCGCGAGATGGGTCACAAGCCAGAAAGTTCTTTAATGAAAGCATTGCAGCTTTCTTGGTCGATGAGTTTCAATACACCAACCGGCTGCAAGCAAAGCTCATTTCCTTACTTTCGGGCGATCGGACAAGACTGTTCTTAATTGGAGACGACAAACAGTCGATCTATAAGTTTCAGGGAGCGGATGTCTCGATTTTCAATGAGTGGCGCGGATATTTAGGTGGAGCTGCTGGTGCCGCCCTACCGGGACGCCTTTCCGCCGACGGCTTGCTGATCGATCTAAGCAAGTCCTTCAGAAGTCATCCGGCATTGGTCGGCTTTGTCAATGCAGTCTTCGAAAGACTGTTTCGCGAAAGCGAGTCGGAT
>CAZSNX010000082.1:0-3506 GCA_964607945.1 uncultured Candidatus Obscuribacterales bacterium | reverse complement strand
CACGCTTTCAGCCGTTGAGCCCGCATCGGCAAACGACGGAGGATGATGAGCGGGTGGAGCTCATTTTGTTCGACGCGCACGATCAGTCCGGCGAAAGGCAGTCGGACGAGGCAAAGAGAGTAGAGGCGCAAGCGGTAGCAAGTTGGATCGCTGAAAAGGTCTTGCGTGGAGACCTTACATACGACAAGGCGAGCGGAGAGAATCGGCAGATTAAGTTCGGTGATTTCGCGGTTTTAGTGCAGCACAATCGCGAGTTTAGAACGCTTGAGGATGCGTTGTCTGCGACAGGTATTCCATTTGTAACCCTGGCCGCAAGCGGATATCTTAAACGGCAGGAGATTTATGATGTCGAAAACGTGCTGCGTTTCCTCTGGAGTCCTGCTGACAGTCATGCCCTGTTAGGAGCATTGAGATCTCCCATGTTCGGAGTCGGCGACGACCTCGTGCATGGACTAAAGTCTAAGTATGGTGGGTCTCTCTGGTCGGCGGTGAAACGCGCCTGTTGCGAGAGTCCTGGCGCGAGCCCGGAGCTGGAGCGAGCTGCCGGTATTTTGAGCAGTCTGCTGGACTTATCTGCGTCGTCTCCTTTGTCAGAGACTGTGCGGCGCATTATTACTAGTACCAAATACGATCTCGTGCTGATGGCCGTGCCTGGTGGTAGGCAACGGTCCAGGAATCTCTGGAAGCTGGCATCGCTGGCTGCTGAATACAATCAGCTTACCGTCAAGGAGTTTGTCAACGTTCTTGATGAGATGCGTAAACTCAATGTGAAACAGTCAAACGCCCCGCTCGATGCTGGTGATTCGGTCAAGTTGATGACTATTCATGGGTCGAAGGGACTCGAGTTTCCAGCTGTAGCCCTTCCATTTCTCGGAGCTGATATTTACGGCAGGCCGCGGAAAGTAATATTTCATCGCGAGTATGGAATAGCATTTGACACAACTCGCGATCTCAAGGAGCAGAAACCGGCTTTATATCTGGCTGCGCGTTGGTTGGAGCAAGATATGGAAATGGCGGAGCGCAAGCGTTTGCTGTAAGTCGCAATGACGCGACCGAGAGATTACCTGGCAATGTTTGCGGAGATTGGAGCGCCGAGTAAAGAATCCTTCCGAAAGTGGCTGTCGAACGTTTTAGCGGTCGATGTTGACAATCACACTACCGAAGATGGACTGCAGCACCTGAGAGGCAGTGGTGGAGCAGTCGCCTATCGTGTTCGAAACCTAGAACGGGCAGAGATAGTCGAGCGGAATTCTGAATTCCGGCAGTTGATTGCTTTTCGGCTGGCAGCTGAGTCTTTTAACTTGGGGCTCGCACAGACCGATGCGGGCGTGCAGGATATGGTGGCGCCGCTGATACTGGAAGCGGTTGAGAGCAAGTCACCGGAGCACAGTCTGCTGAGAGTAACTCCCGGAAGACCGGGGGAGCAGTTGGATCCAAGCATTGCCGGTACCTTCTTTCACGAAGCGATGCAACACTTTTCCAGAAAACTGGAGCCGCTTTCCAGAGCTACTCTGGTTGAGCTTGCTAGGGGTAACGGGATCGGAATTGTACATCCGATCCAGCTTGAGCAACTGCTCAAAGAAGTCCAAGAATTGCTCGACAGATTTAGAGAGAGCGCGCTGTTTACTCTGATGAGGACAGCCCGAAAACGAATTCACGAAGCTCCATATATGATAGTTGAAAAGACGGCTCGCAGTACTCAGGGGCGACTCGATCTACTATTGCAGTCGCAGACCGGAGAGTGGTTTGTAATTGACTATAAGACAGACCATTTCAAAATAGAAGAGATCGACTCTAGAGTCGAAAAACATCGCGATCAGCTGTCCAAGTACGTTGATCACATTGAGCTGCTAACCGGAGTCAGAGCAAAACCGGTCTTGTATTTCGCGCAACACGGTCTTCTAAAGGAGATTCCTGAATAACCTGGAATTGACTCGCCGATAATTCGATTCATATACTCGGCGTGATGTGAACTTCCAAAATCTCTATATCCTCAAAGATATAACTCCGCCTTTCAATTATTGGAATACATATGGAAGTACATCGCGTCGCGTCTGAAAAGATACTAGAAGACTTTGAGAACGTGATTGCGGAAGTCGGGTGCCGGCTCAGCTTGTTTCATGGTGGATGTTAGCGCGCCAGCGGGTGAAGTCGACGATTGGTAGGAGGAGCTCTGATAGCTGTTCTCTACCGAGATTTTTTGTTGTGCAGGAAGTACGGTGGATAAGGCTCCTTTCAAGGCAGTCCGTTCGGAGCGATATCCCAATGCAATTAAAATGTGGTACTGACCGAGCTGAGTGCCGAGAGCCGGTGAGAGGTCATTCCGTGGTTTTTCGTTTGCGTCTGTCATTGAACTTTGCGCTTCCGATGTGTCAATCGATCTCAGGTCAATCAATCTTACGTCTGTATTGCTAGCGGAGCACAATAGTCGAGTAGCGCTTTGCTGGGTCAGTGATGGTATTTTCATTTTCTTGGGATCGGGTTGGTAGCTACCGTAGATGCCGACTGACGAACCTGGCGAAGATTCAATTGTCACGCGATTTGTGCTGTTTAGATCCAGTTCTGCAAGCGGTATCTGAATGGCTCTCCAATGGCGAAAGCTATTGATCGGCAGCCTTAGAAGGCTGGTGTAGATTTGAAAACCGCCCAGTTCATTTTTGTCGCCGGTAAATGTGTAGAGCGGTCTTATGTTGTTACTCAACCGGTGTTGATTGACTGAAACTACCGCAGTATCGCCATTGCAATCTGCATCGAAGAGCAGTAAAGCCCAAGCCGGATTACGTGTAGGCTGTGCTTTCAAGGTAATCTTACGCTCTGCTTTTGCATGGCCAGTAAGCTCACATTGCCATTCTGTGATTACAGCGTCTGTGGTGGCGTTGGCGAGGATTACAGCTGTTGTGGAGAGCCCAAACACTCCGATTGCGATTTTTCCATTTAGTGAAAGCAGGCGATCGGTTCGACTGGTACGTGCAATGTGAGCTACTGCAGCTAAAGCACATAAGGTGATGACGGCCTTTAGCAGTCCTTCGGCTAACCTTGCAGGCTGGATAGTTATTCCCAGTGCCGATACAAGCGGAATGAAATCGAAGGAAAGCGCGAACATCAGAAGCAAGATGGTAGTAGCTAAAGCGGCCGTTGTTCGCCAAGCTGTCTGCCGAGCTGTCCGTACACTACTGGTAGTGGCTACTGCAAAACTGGCGAAAATCACTAGGAATGGCATGGCGGTGAATCCGTACCTGAGATTGGCGACCACCAGCAGATAAATCAAGTGGCCGGTAATCAACAATATGCTGGCATAGCCTAGAAAGTTGTTGGCCAAGGTCGTGAGCAGGTCGGAGTCTACGTCATATCCTGTGGGTGATTGCTTTTCTTCTGCGCTGACATTATTTGAGTTCTGAAGCGCTTTGGCATGGCGGCCGGCTCCTGCCAGGAAGAACAAGACACCGCTAAATCCCAGCAAGATCAATGCACGATGCCAGAGACTCTGCGCTGCAATCGGCATAAAC
>CAZSNX010000081.1:8254-11819 GCA_964607945.1 uncultured Candidatus Obscuribacterales bacterium | reverse complement strand
GAATGCTTCGCATGAGTTGAAGACTCCAACGATGGCGATCGGATCGGTCGTCGAAGCTCTGCAAGCCGGTGCGGCAACCGATCCCGAGTTGCGAGATCAATTTCTCGGCTCGCTCGAGAAGCTTGTCGACAGGCAGTCCCGGCTGATTCAAGATCTCCTCGACATCACTCGGCTGGACGGTGGGTTGGAAAAGGATTGGCATGAGACTATCAATCTTCGTCAGGTGATTCACTCCGCCGTAGACGAGATAAAGGTTCAAGCGGAAAAGAAGCAAATCGAATTGAATCAATCGGTGGATACTAATGGCTTGTCCATATCCGGTAACGCCAGCCAGCTTCAGCGTGCGCTCGTCAATCTCCTGACCAATGCCGTAAACTATACGCCGCCGAAGGGGAAGGTGGAAGTTCTCGTCGACGAGCTGGATTCGCAGCTCGTTGAAGTGCGGATAAGTGATACTGGAGTTGGCATCGAACCGTCCGACTTGCCGCACATTTTCGATCGTTTCTATCGTGGTGATAAAGCCAGAACACGAGTCGGCGGCGGGACAGGCTTGGGTCTTGCCTTGACTCGTGAGATAATCGCCCGACATCACGGTTTGGTTGAAGTAGATTCCGAAGTCGGAAAGGGATCGACCTTCAAGGTTAGATTACCGTTGAACCCCAAATCGGAAAGCCCAGTTGCGGGCTAGGAGTCCGGGAAATGAGTGAGTCAAAGAAGGATTTGTCTCAAGCTGGAATCTTTGCCGGTTTTATGCGTGGTTTGAGCGGAATTCTTAGAGGCACCAAGTCCGAAGCGCAGTCGTTCGAGCCGGAAGATATTTGCTGCGAGGGCGTTGTGCATGTCGCATACCGCGGTTTGAGCGACGATCGCCTTTACCTGGCGCACAAGCGCAAGTGGACCGAGGTGAAATTTTTCAAGCAGCGCAACTTGAGAGTTTTCTGCGCCGGCTGCCGCCGCCGCTTGCTATAGGCGCTACGTGGTCCTGTGGATTACCCCGAACTAGGACTCCAGCGCCTTGCGAAGCGAGCCGGCGTGCTTGGTCAGCAGCGCTTCTGCCTGTGCTCTGCCGAGTTTGCGTTTAACCATAAGAATAGCGGTCTTGGCGTTATCGTGCGATGCCACCAGCGCTCCTTCCGCCAGATGGCGAGGCACACCGGATATGGTGCTTATGATCGAGACCGCTCTTTCTCTCAGCTTGTAGTTGGTCGGCTTCAAATCGACCATCAGGTTTTCGTATACCTTTCCGAGCCGCACCATCGTGCAAGTGGAAAGCAGGTTCAAGACCATCTTTTGGGCCGTTCCCGCCTTCATTCTGGTCGAGCCCGAGAGAGCTTCCGGACCGACCACGGCAGCGATCGTCACATCTGACATGTGCTGCAATTCCGTGTCGTGATTGTTTACGATGGCGACAATCTTGGCGCCGGCTTCCTTGGCTTTGTCGCAGGCACCAATCACATAGGGAGTTCTGCCGCTTGCCGTGATGCCGGCTACAATGTCTTTGTTGCTGATACCGGCTGCAGTGGCATCTCTGACCCCGGCCGCGAGATCGTCTTCAGCGTTTTCGAAAGACTGAAACATCGCTTCTCTGCCACCGGCAATGAACGCTTGAATTAAGTCCGGTGTTACACCGAAGGTGGGAGGGCATTCGCTTGCGTCCAGTACTCCCAGTCGCCCGCTGGTTCCGGCGCCGAAGTAGAAAAGTCTCCCGCCTGAAGCAAGTCGCTCGGCGATTAGGTTAACTGCCTTGGCTATTTCAGGAACGCATTGCTGGACAATCTTGGCGACTTCGATGTCCTCATCCTGAATTCGTTTCACGAGATCGACGGTCTCGAGTTTGTCGAGATCCATCGTGCGAGGATTGCGCTCCTCGGTGACAATTCTGTTGAATTCTGCCGTATATCCCATCAGGGTCTCCGATATGCTTGAAACTTCCAATTGCCTATTCCTATTGCTACCTGGTTGCTACTTGAGTTGAACTGTCGAACGTTTTAAGAACTGGCCGTCGCCGGCCTTGCCAATATATTTACCGTTTTCGATCACGAGCTTGCCGCGGGAAAGCACGGTGTCGGTGACACCCACTACTTCCATCCCTTCATAGCAATTGTAATCTACGTTCATATGATGGTTCTTGGCGCTGATGGTCATCTTCTTCTTGGGATCGAAGATAACGATATCGGCGTCCGAACCGACGGCGATAGTGCCCTTCCTGGGAAAAAGTCCGAAGATCTTCGCTGCTGACGTGGATGTGATTTCGACGAAGCGGTTAATCGAGATGCGACCTTGCGCTACACCGCCGTTGTAGATAAGGCTCATCCGATTTTCTACTCCCGGCCCGCCATTTGGAATCTTGCTGAAATCGTCTTTGCCGAGCTCCTTTTGCTCTTTGAAGCAAAATGGGCAGTGATCCGTAGATACGAGCTGCAGGTCGTTCATTTTGAGTCCGGTCCAGAGCTCTTCTTGATTCCACTTCTCACGCAGCGGTGGCGTCATAACGTATTTGGCGCCCTCGAAGTTTTCCTTCTCATAGTAGGAGTAATCCAAGAAGAGGTATTGCGGGCATGTTTCTGCAAAGGCTGGGATACCCGCATCGCGCGCTTCCTTTACCTTCTTGAGCGCGTCATAACAGCTCAAATGTACGATGAAGACGGGGGACTCGGCCATTTCGGCAAGCGCGATCGAGCGATTGACTCCTTCGGCCTCAGCCTTTGTCGGTCGTGTAAGCGCATGAAACTTGGGCGCTGTCCGTCCTTCGGCTAGTGCCTGGCTGATTATCTCATTGATAACCACCCCATTTTCGGCGTGCATGCAGATCAGACCGCCGCGCGCGCCGGCCAGCGACATGGCGCGAAAGATGGTTGCATCGTCTACCAGCAGCACTCCTGGATACGCCATAAACATCTTGAAGCTGGTTACGCCCTCTCGGTCGATCAGCCGCTTTACTTCATCAAGATGCTCTGCTTTAGACAGATCGGTGACGATCATGTGAAATGCGTAGTCGATCGATGCCTTACCTTGCGCTTTAGCATGCCAGGTATCGAGCGCGTCGACTATTGAAGTTCCTTTGGCCTGGATTGCGAAATCAATAATGGTGGTTGTGCCGCCGTGTGCGGCAGCCAATGTTCCGGTTCTGAAATCATCAGCTGAAGTGGTGCCGCCAAACGGCATATCCATGTGAGTATGCGCATCAATGCCGCCGGGAATGACCAGCTTGTCCTTGGCGTCTATTACTTTGTCTGCAGCCAGATCGAGGCTTTTACCGATCAAAGAAATGAACTCACCGTCTACCAGAATATCGCCGTAGTAATCGTCAACGGCTGTAACGACCCGACCATTCTTGATAAGTGTTTTCATTGCGCATATATCCCAGACATAGGAAACATCAATATATCCCAAACCGTTTAAATGGTCATTCAAATAAGGACATTTGCCGATGGAATGAAAAATGTTTTTACTTGTTTGGCCGGTCGGTGATCGAGCGATCGAAATAGAGACGTTTCCAGCGCCAATCCGCTCTCATTTAACCTGTAAATATGCCTGTCCGTGATATAAACAGGGGACGCCAGAC
>CAZSNX010000081.1:0-8244 GCA_964607945.1 uncultured Candidatus Obscuribacterales bacterium | reverse complement strand
TACTGCCCTGGCGGCAGGAACCTCAATGGTGCCGGGAGCTCTGGTTTGGCTTCCCGGGCACGTCAAGCGGCGAGACGAGGGCAGAGTGCTTTGAAGGGCGTTACGCCGGAAGTAATCGCTGAGGTGAGGGGGCGGGCGAATCTGCTCGAGGTCATCTCCGAGTTCGTCGTCCTGAAAAGGGCTGGCAAGGAGCACCGTGGACTTTGCCCGTTTCACAGCGAGAAGTCTCCGTCCTTTTATGTAAATCCTGAAAAGGGAATTTTCAAATGTTTTGGCTGTGGTGAAGGCGGCGATGTTTTCGCTTTTACCCAGAAAATCAAAAAGCTTGAATTCATCGATTCGGTAAGAGATTTGGCTCACCGGTACGGCGTGCATCTGGTCGAGACGGTCGAAGACAAGGCCGATTACGATCGGCGTACCGGCATTTTGATGCTTTACCAGCAGTCCGCCGAATATTATGCGCGCATTTTGAGCGATCCCCGTGAAGGGATGATTGCTCGCGATTATCTGAAGAATCGTGGCATCTCAGAAGAGATTATCGCTCGGTTCAAGCTTGGTTATGCACCGAGCGCCTGGGATGGTTTACTGCGTTATCTGACTACTTCTTCGAAAGCCTCTCAGTCAACTTTAGAGGAAGCCGGGCTGGTCAGGCGGCGCCCTGACAGCAACAGTTGCTACGATCTTTTCCGCCATCGGCTGATGATCCCAATTTTCGACGACCAGGGTCGAGTCATCGCCTTTGGTGGCAGAACCTTGGGAGACGATCAAGTCAAATATTTGAATTCTCCGGAAAGCCCGATTTATACAAAAGGGCAGCACTTATTCGGGTTGCATCTCGCTCGTGAAGCCATTAAGCAGCGTGATAGTGTGATTGTTGTCGAAGGTTACTTCGATGCGATTACCGCGCATCAATACGGATTTGAGCAAACAGTTGCGACATTGGGTACTGCGCTGACGGAGCGTCAGGCTAAGCTGCTGGTTCGCTATACCGAGTCCAAGCGAGTGTACCTGGCATTCGATTCCGATTCGGCCGGCGAGCGAGCTCTCGAAAGAGGAGTCGAAACGCTCAATCTGATCGCAGAGGGGGTGGGCATCGAGCTGCGTGCGCTGCGAGTGCCGGGAGGTAAAGATCCCGATGAGTGTTTGCGGGGCGACGGTGAGCATGGCGGACCGTCGGCATTTCAAGCAGCAATCGCAGCGGCGCCGTTATTGATCGACTATCAATTGGAGCGCGCTGTCGAGAAAATCGACCTGAAAACGCACACCGGGCGAATTGAAGCAGCCAAGCAGATCGTGCCGATTTTGGCCCAGATAAAGGTCTTGGTGGCGCGTGGAGAGTATATCAGGCAATGGGCCTTGCGGCTTGGAATTCGAGAAGAGGAGCTCTTGTCCGATGTCGGGCAACACAGGCGCCGGCAGGGCATGGGATTGCAGCCGCGCAGCCGAACTGATACGCCGGCTCAAAAGCAAGGCGGTCTGAAATCCGGACATTGGGAAGCCGAGCGGCAGTTATTGTGTTTGTTCCTAACTTCCAGAGAGGATCATCTGGTTGTCAGTTCTGCATTGAATGATGAAGTCTTCATCGAACCGGTGCATCAAAGAATTAAGGATGCTCTCGATGGAATTGGCAGTCAATTTAATACTGCCGAAGATCTTCAATACAAGTTGATGGATAGATTGGCTCCCGACAGTGAAGCTGCAAGCGTCATGGTAGATCTTGTCTTGAAAGTGGAGGAGATTCGCAAGCAGAAGGCTCCGGTCGGTATTATGCTTAATGAGAATCGCGCTCGACTTCTGAAGGAACGGCTGATTCGGGCAAAGAATCAACTACGCGGTCTGATGGGGGTGGTTGGATCGGAGAGCGAACAGAGTGCTCTTAGCAGTAAAATAAGTCAATTACTGCAGCTGGAATCATCCACGCTGCTTTCTGCCAGAACTGAAGATGAAATCAACGAAGTGAAACGCAGAATTAGTGAAATACTTAGTGACAAGGGTCAATTCAAGCAATTGGAGACCACGGCGTGAGCAGCGGCAAAGATAAAGAAGATAGCTTCATTAACAAACTTGGCAAGCTTGAGGAATCAGGCAAGCGCAGGGATAAGGCTGGTCTCGAGGAGCTACTCGGCGATGACGAATCGGACCTCGAGTCTGAAGTGCCGGGATATTCCAGGAGCGGCGGTGGCGGCGACGACACTGTCTTCATTGAGCTCGAAGACGAGAAAGTTGAGGAGGATCCTCAGGAGTTTGAGGCTGAAGCATCGCGGGGCTTGTCTTCCGATGATCCGGTCCGGATGTACCTCAGAGAGATTGGGCGTATACCGCTTTTGACCGCAGACCAGGAAATCGATCTTGCGCGGAGAATCGAAGGGGGCGGAGCAGACGGTGCGATTGCCAAGAGAAAGTTGGTTCAAGCCAATCTCCGTTTGGTCGTTTCGATAGCTAAGAAATATATCGGGCGGGGCAGGTTGTTTCTTGATCTGATCCAAGAAGGAAATCTTGGCTTGATTCGAGCAGCGGAGAAGTTTGACTACGAACGAGGTTACAAGTTCTCTACCTATGCCACCTGGTGGATCAGGCAGGCGATCACGCGAGCCATCGCCGACCAGGCCCGGACGATTAGAGTGCCGGTGCATATGGTCGAAACAATCAACAAACTTAAGAAGGTTACTCGCAAGTTAGCTCAGGATAAAGGTCGTAAGCCGACGGAAGAAGAGATTGCGCAGGCGATGGAGATCTCTCTGGTTAAACTAAGAGAGATCGTAAAAGTGGCGCAAGAGCCGATTTCTCTTGAGACTCCTGTCGGAAAGGAAGAAGACAGCCGGCTGGGCGACTTCATTGAAGATCGCGAAGCCGAAACTCCCGCTTCTTCCGTTACACAAGAGCTTTTGCGTGAAGATATCATCGAAGTAATGGCTGGTCTGTCACCGCGTGAGCGCGATGTTTTGAGGCTTAGATTCGGCTTGGATGATGGGCGTCAGCGCACTTTGGAAGAAGTCGGTCAACTCTTTGGCGTCACCCGCGAACGCATCAGGCAAATTGAAGCAAAGGCGCTTCGCAAGCTGCGACATCCCAATCGCAGCCGCCGTCTGAGAGAGTATATCGACTAGCTTAGTCGTTTATGGTTTTTTGTTTTCGAATTTGAGTGCGGCGGAGTTGATGCAATAGCGTTGTCCGGTCGGCTTCGGCCCGTCGTCGAAGACGTGACCGAGATGCCCGCCGCAACGAGCGCACACTACTTCCGTCCTTTGCATCAAGAAGCTGTTGTCCGGACGCAGCGCAACGCATGAGGCGCTGGCTGGGGCTGAAAAGGCTGGCCAGCCCTCATGCGCATCATATTTGGTGCCTGATTTGAAGAGCTCGTTGCCGCAAGCCGCGCAGAGATATACTCCCGGTTGAAAGAACTGATCGTACTTGCCTCTAAATGCGCGCTCGGTTCCTTTCTCCCGCAAAACGTGATATTGCTCCGGCGTGAGTATTCTTTTCCATTCGGTGTCTGATTTGGAGACCGGCAACTTGGCCGGCTTGCCGGAATTGTCAGCAGCCTTTGCCGACTCGGCGCAAGCAACCGCCGATAGTGCTGCCAGTGAAATTGAAATGAAACGCGCTACGCTTAGTCTTGGTGCCATCTGTTCTTCCCTCCTTTTTCGACGCGCGCAATTCAGTTATGTCTCTTCCGGTAACCATTCTAAAACTTCAGGTGGCCTGCGGATCTCTTCTATAACTTCATAAAGATCAACGGCACTTTGAGCGGCAACAGCTCCTGCCGGGATGGATTTCACTTCGACTGTAATTGCGCGTGAGCCCAACTCGAGGTGCACTTTGTCACCTTCCTTGAGTTCGACCGAGGGTTTGGCGGCCCGTTCATTGACGAAGACTCTGCCTTGATCGCAAGCCATTTGAGCTACGGTTCGCCGCTTGATCAGCCGTGATACTTTGAGCCATTTGTCGATTCGCATATCGGTCTCAACTGCTAGTCAACTGTAATTAAATACCAGTGGCGGTGTCGCTCTACTACGGTCGATCTGACCTTGAGCGCTTCGAGATCGTCCAATCTTCCTTTGCTGATGATCAGCCAGTGTGGTCCTTTTGTCTCAGACAAGAAAGTTGCTAGTTGCTTCCTGGTCTGCACCCAGGGAAGATGGCGTCTGAGGTAGAAGAATGTGGACGACTGCATCGGTCCGACGAGAGCTGCATTTACCGCAGGACCCTTGGATAGCACTGTCTCGAGGATTTGGTGGTAACCGCTCTGGTGATGGTCGTAGAATGCATGCAGAGACAAGGGAATGAGCGTTGCCGTTCCGGCCAAGGTGCCGGCCAGCAGGTATTTGACTCCGGCTGCTGTTTTGCCTTTGAAGACCGAGGTTGCATAGGCGATCATGCCGGTTGCGACCACTGCTGCCGCGCATTCAAATGGAATTAACAGATGGGCGGAATGTTTGAGCAGCACCGGAATTACAATTAGTGCTCCCAATCCGACAGCTGTCAGGGCTGGTCCTGTCCAGCGCAGAATTCTGCCGCGGTTTAATCGGGCTATGGTGTCGAAAGCGGTGCCGAACAAGATCGCTAAAGCGGGCCAGACCGGCAGTATGTACGTTGGCAGTTTGCTGGGCACCAGTGATAGCACCAGGTAAACGAGTGCTGCCCAGATAGCTGCGAATTTAAGTATGGTGGCACGTCGTGAAAAGTTTGCAGAGCTGTTGCCCGCTCTTAAGAGCACTTTCGGTGCCGCCAGCAAGAGAATGCTCCACGGTGCCGCTCCGCCGAAGAGGTAAGGTACATAAAACCAGGGGGGAAACTTATGATCTGCCGTACCGGCAGCACGCCCGAAGTTCTGTTTGAGGAAGAACTCCTTTGCAAAGGCGCCTTTCGTAGCCGTGCAGACTGCCACATACCAGGGAACTGCCACCAGTGCAGTCACCAAAAGCCCCTGGAAAGGTTTGAGCGCAAGAACCGCTTGCCACCGCTCAGCCCATGTAGCTTTGCGCATCAGTAAGAATCCGCCGACAACCAGCCCAGCTAACATTATTGCCAACGGTCCTTTTGCGAGCGCCGCTATGCCGAGGCAGCCGTATGCCAGCCAGAAGAAGATTCGCAATCGAGAAGTAAGCAGCCCGAGCATGCTGAAAAGAGCAATCGATACGCTGGCGGTAAACGGCATATCCGTCAAGCTCAGATGCCCGACTACCTGGTAAAGCGGGCTGCCTAAGAGAATCAGCGCGGAGAACAACGCGGCGCGCCGGCGCAGATAACGACGTGCGAATGTGTACAAGAACAGCACCAGCGTAACCCCGAGCAGCGCCGACGGCAACCTGGCTGCGAATTCGCTGACACCCAGCACCTTGTATGAAACGGCGATTAACCAATAGGCGAGCGCTGGTTTTTCGTACCAGGGCTCGTAATTAAGAAGAGGGGTAATCCACTCATTCTTCTCCAGCATTTCGCGGCCGGTCTCTGAATAATAAGCTTCGCTTGGATCGATGACGCCGAAGCTGCCCAATGCCGGAATAAAAAGCGCAATTGCGATTCCGGCCAGAATGAGCAGGAATCGCCAATCTTTGCTGTCCCACCGTCCCGAGCAGTTGGGTTGGACTGGCCGGCCGGACCGCGCATCGGATGTCACCGTCTGCAGCATACCGGTGATGATCCCATACCGGGACGTTATCAAGATTATGCATAAATAAGCTGGACTGGGATTAGACCATCAATCACCAGGCTCCACCGCCCTGCATTTCAGGGATATTCGGTTGAGTTGAAAAATGAGCGTTGCCTAACCGAATCAATCAAAACGTTACGGGACGTAATTAAGAACTGGAGCCGCCCTCGAATAGAAACCAAAGAAAGCAAGAAATTAGCGCCAGAAATAGCTCCAGCTGTAGTTGAGATCGAGGGTTTCCTTGGCGCCAAGAGTTTGGTGCCAGGTGATTTTGCCAACGCCGTTGAAGCGGCTCCACCAATTTGGCCAGCTATACCAGTGCCACCAGACCGGATAGAAGCTGCCGCCCTCCGGGAGAAAGTCGTAGTCCTCAAAGATGTTGACCATCTCTGATTTGCCTTCATGGTCGGCTTTCCCTGTCTTGCCCAGAACGTATCGGATTACTTCGATTTCGGCGGGGGTGCCTCCGAAATTGGTGGCAGAGATAGTTCCATTCAAGTCGACTCGCCCGTACTGATCGCCCTGCCAAGTCACCGCATTTGGTGTGCGCAAGACTTCTTTGTCAGACTTCTTTACTTTGAGATCCACGGCGGTTGTAAGCGATAAATCAGATACTCCGCCAATGGCGGTGTAGGTCGTCATGCCCTGGGCCAGCACCTTGTTGTTCTTCATGAGCAATGCGGGAGCCGTCGTCAGTGGATATTCGGACTTGTTGGTCATTCTAATCTTGTGCATGAATTTCGGCGCTCGCAGCAAGCGGTCCACCTCACTCTGCTGATTTTGATTGAAGTGCTGGACAATATCGGGCGGCGGGCTGAACGGCAACGTCAAAGAGTACACGTCTTTGTACTTCAATTCTGCCTCATAGACCGGAATGACCATCCTTTGTCCTTTTCGCAATGTGACATGCTTTACGGTAAACACGAACAGATCTTCATTCTTCTCGGTGCCGCTGACAGACGGCTGCGCAGCTGCTTCTGAAAAGCTGCCGCCGGCACTTCTGTAATTGGCGGTTTGGGTCATGATTGCGTTGCTGAGCTGATAATCAGTAGGTCTCATATGCTGTGCCACTGCTACCAATGTTTCTTGTAATGAAATCGGATCGACCTGATCTTTGAAAGAAAATGTCGGTACACCAACCACCAGATGACAATCGACATCCTTTAAATCGACGACATCATTCAGCAGTGTGGCTTGCAGGCTGACCCGTGCATTTCCCGATCCATCGATATTTACCTTATATTCCGGAATCCATCTGATGCCATTTTGCAAGTAGACCATTCCGATTTCAGCAGCTTTAGCCGGCGTCTTGCTCCAGTTTAGTTTCAGGGAGAGCAGATTTCTGAACTCTTCGCAAGACAGTTTCGGATCATAATTGCCTTTGAAAGCAACGTATTGAATGTTACCGACAGGAACAGTCGCCACACCGGCTGCGGTCTTAAGGAGCACGCAGTCTCCATACTCGGGCAGCTTTTCGCCTGTATTGGGTGGTGAGGTTGCTTCCAGCTCTTCTGAGCTGCGTACCGGAACTCCGATGATTTGCGCATCATAAGTGATGGTGTTTGCATTGTTGCCACCGGCATTTCGCAGCTCAGTCACTTCGACTTGGGCACCGGGATTAGCTCGGATGAACTCCTGAACGTGAATCGCGGTTCGTGGGACGAGGACTTTATGTTGGCTCGCTACGATTGAGGTCAACTTCGCATCTTTGTCAGCTGAGTAGGACCAAAACGTTCCCAATACCGGTGTCGGCAGATAATCCATTACGACATTACCGTCAGCATCCGTTTGCATCTTGCCCTGATGAAAAATGAAAGCATGCCCGTCCTTGAATACAGTCACTTCCTTCACAGGCATTTGCGCCAGGGCGCTCAGAGGCTGCGCTTTTTCCGCCAACGCCCGAGGCGAGTTGAGGAGCGATAGAACGACGAAGAATACTACCGATGGTGAAACGAGTCTTCGCAAGTTAAGCATGTTGGTCGTCGCCTCTTCCGAGTTGATAAGGTAAATTGCCAGTAGCAGTCGATATTGAGCTCAGGGCGTCTCGCTACCGTTGCATACTGGCAAAGCGCTTTGTGCTTTGAGTGCCAGTATGATTGGAATCGCATATATTGCCATTGCTATGAAACTAAGCGATGTCACGCCCCATGCCATTGATGAGTATTCTAAGAATACTCCGAGCACGCCACCGACCAGATTGAATGCGAGAGCTTGGCTGGGAGCTTTCGCATCGCGGAAAAACAGCGCGAAGAGCAGTGCGGCGAAGGCCATCGGTAATAGGCACAATCCAGTGCCTATGCACATTCCTCCTAATGGTCCGAGGAAAGTCAATTTGCTGGCCGGAATGAGCGCTGTCAGAAGCAACGACAGGAAAAGCCCGCCGGCAAGCAAGGGAATCTGCGACTGTCGCAAGCGGTAGGCCAGCATGTTGGCCAGCAAGATCATGAGCATGACACCGCCGATCGGGAACACGTCGACCCCGAGGGTGGGCAGAAAGTCGACCCCTCCGCCCGACCCCACCAGCAAGGCGCCCAGCTGGAGACGGCTGCGCCGTGCCACGATGCTGTCGCGCGGATGGCTGCGGTACAGCT
>CAZSNX010000080.1:0-11878 GCA_964607945.1 uncultured Candidatus Obscuribacterales bacterium | reverse complement strand
CTAATTCGGTCCTCTTGTTTGGAGATGTCCTCGGCTTCACCGAATAAAACAACCGTATGTGCCTTCGGACGAAAATGTGGCTGCTGCCTGTATGTGACAGCGTACACTCCGGCTGCGGTTGGCGCCCGAAAGCTAGCCAACTGCCCGCACAGTCCGAACTTGTAGCGATTTCTCTTTCCCCATGAAATAGTTGGCATTAAACACCTCCTTAGGGTGGTTCGTGTGCACCACAGAGGTGATCAAGGATGCTGCCTAAGCAAGAGAACGCTTGCAAATCTGTGTAGACTCTATTGTATCAACTTTGGATTCTTATTTTGGTGGCGAATTCAGCCGTTATGGGCCAAAAGACCTGTGGCCGACTGAGCTATATGGTGACTCAACTTTTCTTATCGGTACTGTAGCCGCAGATGGCAAAGCGCTGTATGCGAAATTCGCTTGATATCGATTGTTGACTCTTCCAATGAGCCCCATACGTTTCATTAAGCAGATAGTCCACCAGGAGAAGTCAAATTCGAATCGGCGAAATCCGGATCGGGCTGAGCCCGGAAACGCATGATGGTTATTGTGCCAACCCTCACCCATGGTTAACAGTGCAACCCACCAGACGTTAACGCTATCATCGGCGGTGGCAAAGTTTTTGTAACCAAGACGAGGAATATGGCAGGCTACGTTCAGCATAAGTGGAATCTGTAGTACCGCAATGCCGGCCAGAAGACTTGCCAGGGCGGGTATCCATCCGAATGTAACCAGAATAAGCAATCTAAATCCTATGCCGATCAAGAATGTAAGTAGATGAGCTTTACGCCAGTCGCCGCCTTGCTCCAAGATTAAGTAAATACGATCTTTCAGTAGATCTTGCGATTGCGCTTCGGGCTCCACATGCTTTGCGTAGCCGGTTTTTGTCAGCCAACCAAAGTGAGCGTTGTGAAAGCCGTACTTCGGTGCGTGGGGGTCCAAGGGCGTATCAACGTATCGATGGTGGGCTCTGTGAATCGTCGCCCACCAAATAGGGGAGCCTTCAAAGGCGAAATACCCGGCGAAAACCCAGAAGTACTCAACTAACTTTGGGCAAGAGATTGAACGATGTGATAACAGCCGGTGATACCCGATGGTGACACCGAGCGCATGCCAAATATAGAAAACAACAAACAGAAAAAACAGTTCGGTCATACGCAATTCCTCATGAGGAAACAACTAAGCCATTGGGTACAGCACCGATTCAGTGCGTCGAAACTTATGAGATCGACGCATTGGCGGGGCTCACCTAAGCAGGTAATAGCTGCTCCTCGTGCAACTAGTTCGATCAGCGATAGAGAGCGGATTCCTGGCGCCCACGCCGAATGTCTTGACTGCGCTCGTCTTGCTTTACAAGTTTGTCGATCCATTTGTCTGTCATAAGGAGATCAAAAAACTCTTCCAGCGTCTCCGGAACTTCTGCTACTTGCAACACGCGGCGTCCGTCATTTTCCGGACCAGGATATTGGCTCCAGGTGAGACGATCAATTTCCAGTCCTTGCCTGTTGTAATAGCTGAGTAAGGCTAAGCCGACCTCTTTTGAAACTGTGGACTTGTCTTTGACTTGCCAATCCCTAAGGATTGTTCGGCCTATGCCAATAAGGTAATAAGCGCGTTCTTTCTCGAACTTCGGTTCATCAATGAAAAATGCCCAAGTAGTTTCGTCCACATTATCGAGGTACGGTTCGAACCGTATTTGAAAAAGACGCCCAGACGTAGATGTGAGAGCGGTCGGCCCAAAGCCGGAGCTCATGAGGTGAATCTCCAGCACCCGGAGTACGTGGGCGTTGAAACTGATTCCCTTCTTGTCAGCTTGCACCTGCAAGCGCTTCCGGTATTCATCGGGAATTCGGATACTTACATTACTTGTCTTTTCGGTCATGTGTAATCACGCCACTACAAAATGTATTCATTACACTATAGCACGAAAGTTCTCTCCTCCGGTAGCTCCGCCGAAGCAGGAATCTACATTACTTGACCAGCAAGTCTCGGCTGATTTCATTGAGCTTGGGCACTTCGACCGGAACTTGAGACGAATGCGGTCTTATTATGAGCAGCGTCGCAAGCCGGTAATCGCTGCGTTCAATCAAGAGTTCGGAGACTTGGTATCACTGCCTGGTGACAACGCCGGGATTAATGTACTGGTTCGGTTTAAGGTTCCGGTCGATGACGAGCTGCTAATCCGGGAGGCTCGTAAGCTGGGGGTTGCGTTGCCGTCAACAAGGCAGTTCTACTCAAGCGGTGTGCGCTCAGGCGAATTCCTGCTCAACTATGGTGGACTCGATGTGAGTGGGGGTATGTCCGGAATAGCCCGGCTGGCAGAAGCGTTTACTGCCAGTCGAGTGAATTCGTGCTGGAGGCTCTAAGGGCCCATCGGCAACTGCCCAGGCAAATTCTTAGCGCTGTTAAATGACTGTGGCTTTTTCGTGAATACGTATTTTCCCCATATTCTGGCTGTCCAATCGATGTTAATACAGGTACTGGTGCAGGTATGTGCCTGTAGAAGTACGTGGATAAATTACCAATTTCGGGAATATTGCAGTATCTTTCCGGTGCTCGACAGATAAAAAATAGAGGTGCTCTTTCGGTGAGCGGTCACGAAAAACAGCAGCATAAGACCGAGGAATTGCCGATTTCTGACGCGCAAAAGGCTGCCCAGAGCGCCGATGAGAGTGTTCGGCGCGATCTGCAAAGTGCTTACCGAATGCCGGGCGAACAACCTTCCGGTAAAACCGAGAGTCACGCCGGTGATGAAAAGCATCCAAAGAATTTTACCGAGCAGGCTGTCAATGAAGTACTCGGACTATTGCAGTCGGCTGGCAGCCTACTGAAGAACGCAGACAAGAGCCAATCTTCAGGAGCCGAAAGTAAGGAAAGGGAGTCGGATTCAAACTTTCTTGATTGCTCCAATCCGTTCAAGAAAGGTGATGGCAATGCTTCACCTGATAGCACAAAAGGTCATGGCAAGAAGGAAGGTGCGGAAGAGAAAAGTTGGTTCGGTAGGGCTAGAGACTGGGTCGCCGGTTCTGTCGATAGTGTTCGCAGTTATTTTGAAAATCGTGCGGATTTCTTGACCAATGGCTATACCAAAGGTACGGATATCCTTTCTGACAGTTGGACGACCGCACTCAAGAGCAAGGATTTGCAAGACGACATCAAGCTAATGGGCAAAATGGCTGATGGCGAAACGAAAGAGATTTTCCTCAAGAACAATCATGACTCTCGTAAGTTGACCGAAGACGAGGTTCGCTACAAAGACAAAGATGGCAATACCATCATCTCCAATCGCAAGACACATGAGACTATCGCTCAAAGTGCCGATGGTAAAACGGTCTATGTGAGAAGACCGGATGGTACCGAAATAATCAAGGATGAAACGGGGCAGATTACCCGCAATAAGAAAGAAGGAACCTACACCAAGATTGACAATGACGGAACCGTCACCAAACTGGAGTTGGACAAGCGAGATCCGGAGCACCAGAAGGTCATCACCGAACTCGATAAGGGTTTTTCAATCATCCAAACCAGAATGAGGTTCTCCTGGAAAGAGGCCCATGGTCACACCGGAGACAACATTATGTTCCGGGATGGAATCGCGCACATTCACGACAATGACGGAACCACTCATATCAAGAATGACAAGATTGGGGAGATTCGCCTCAAGAACGGAAAGCTTGAGCAGGAACAGCCTGATGGCTCCTACAAGGAGATTAAGGAAGACGATCCGATCATGAAGCACATCCGGCGAAAGGAAAATGGCGGATGGGATGTGATGGGCGTCAATGTCGACAAACAAGGAGCTGTGACCACCGATTCCGGGCAGTGCATTCGAAAGAGAGACGACGGAGTATGCGTTTCCGGTAAGGATCGTCACGGTCGCGATGTCGAAGGTAAAGTGCATGATGATGGTAATAGCGAAGTCATCGACGGAAAGGGCACTAAGACCATCTTGAACGTCGATAAGCCGGATCACCTGGTCGAGAGAATAGATGCTGACGGACATCGAGAGTTTACGTACAACGACGATACTGACACTTTGTGTGTTGACGACGAAGTAATCTTCGGTCCGGATGACACCTGGCTGGATTTCGCTGATGTTTCAATCGATGAGGACGGCTCCATCTCTTTCGAGGACGATTCGTACCTGATCGACAATAGCGAAGAAGCGTACCAAGATGCGCAAGAAGCCGCCCATGGTGCGGTGAGCGCAGCCGATAGCATCTGTTCTGCAATCGCTGGCGAGATTTCGCGTGGGACTTGCGATTTTGGTGATGTGGACAATCTCATTAGTGCAATCGGCAATCTCAATGACGTGCTGGGGATCGCTTTGGCCGCCGGAAACCTCGATGCTGCTGGCAAGATCATTATGAAAAAGGCAGAGCTGGAAGGCATGTTGGGCGATGTTCGAGTGCGAGCACAGGTTGCTTCCGAACTACAGCGGGCTGGAGTAACCGATCCATCGTCAATAAACGAAGCGCAGCAAAAGGTCAGTACAAATACCATTTCTGAGCTTGTTAAGGACGAGCAAGCCGCCAAGCAGAGATAGCTCTTGTCGCTAATTCTCAAATGGAGCTGATGGGGTTTACTCTGGAATCACTGCCGGTGCAGTCCTGTCGCTGTACAATGGTTGCTTGACCGGTGTGTGTTGTCCTCTGTTGAGACGCCAGGTGGGGAGTTGACTCAATGAGAATTTTGTTGGCCGAAGACGACGATTATCTGGCCGATGCCATCTCAATGGCGCTCAGAGATGGTGGGTACTCAGTGGACAAGGTCGCAAGCGGAACCGACGCCGATCAAGCGGTGAATTCTTCCAACTACGACCTGTTAATCCTCGATCTCGGTCTGCCAGCTCTGGATGGATTGGAGGTTCTAAAGCGCTTGCGGGGCAAGGGGCAGCCTTTGCCTGTCCTGATTTTGACCGCCAGGGACAGCCTGCAAGATCGCGTAAACGGACTTGACCTCGGGGCAAACGATTATCTGACTAAGCCCTTCGATCTACCCGAGCTCGAAGCTCGTATTCGCGCACTATTGCGAAAGGATCGCTGGGGCAACCGCACGACAATCAGTCATGGCGATTTGCAGTTTGACACTGTTTCTCGCCAGGTTACATTGAAAGAGGAGCTGGTGGAGCTTTCAGCCCGTGAATTGGCTGTCCTGGAGATACTCTTGCAGCGGGTTGGGCGAGTGGTAACAAAGCGCCAGCTGGCAGAGCATTTGTCGAGTTGGGAAATGGAAGTGACATACAACGCAATTGAAATTGTTATTCACCGGTTGCGTAAGAAGCTTGAGCCTTCCGGTATCAATTTGAGGACGATGCGAGGTCTGGGCTACATTGTCGAAAAGGCTGAATGATCGCTCAATCAGAAGGCAGCTGCTTTACTGGCTGTTGATACCGCTGGGCACGATCTGCATGTTGAGCGCAGCAATTACATATTATCTGGCGGAGTCATACGCTACCGACATTTATGACGATCAATTGAGAAATACGGCCGACTCGGTGATCGGCAGGTTGAGGGTCAATCCTTCCGGCATCGAGGTAGATCTCACACCGGCGGCGCGATCGGTGCTCGTCCACAACTTCAAAGATAGATTTTACTTTCAAGTGATCTCGGATAACGGCAAATTGATTTATGGTGATACCGAGCTGCCCGAGCCCGGCCTATTAACAGATCAGTCTGTTCCGCGATTCGCAACCAGCAAAGTAAAGGACGACGTGGTGCGCACGTTGTTGATTCGAGCGCCAGTTGAGGAAGCTCCGCACCATCATGTTTATGTCCATGTCGCAGAAACGCTTCATGCACGGCGGGGACTGACACATCATATATTGATAACTACCGCTGTCTCTCAACTGGTGGTAATCCTCTTTGGAGCTTGCGCAGTATGGTTCGGTGTGGCTCGTGGACTCGCTCAGCTGGACATTTTGAAGAATGCTGTGGCGTGCAGGTCGCAATCTGATCTCAGTCCTCTTGCCGAGGACGAGGCACCATCTGAGGTGCGCCCATTGGTGCGCTCGATCAACGATCTCATGCTCAGATTGCGGCAAGATCTTGAAGCGCAGCAACGCTTTGTGGCTAATGCAGCCCATCAGTTGCGCACTCCGCTGGCCGGACTCAAGACATACATCGGCATGCTGCAGAAGCTGGTTGTTAATGACAACGCCAAGGAAGTTATTAAACAGTTGGCTACCGGAGCTGATCGTACTACTCACCTTGTTAATCGTCTCCTGGCTTTGGCGAAAGCAGAGCCTAATGCCGGTAGGCAGAACGACTACCGCCTAATCGATCTTAATTTCGTTGCCTCAGAGGCGACTGCTTCACTGGTGGCGCTGGCGGTTGAGAAGAACATCGAGTTATCGTTCGATGGTTCGGAAGTTCCTGCAAATGTATTGGGTGATATGCAAGGCTTGCAAGAACTGGTAATCAACATAGTCGAAAATGCGGTGCTTTATACTCAGCGTGGTGGCATAGTCGCAGTAACCGTATTGCAAGCGTCCGAAGTGCAGCTGGTGGTGGAGGATAATGGTCCGGGCATTCCATCCGATGAGCGCGAGCGGGTGTTCGAACGCTTTTATCGTATTCTTGGAACCGGCATCCCTGGCAGCGGCCTTGGTCTTTCAATCGTCAGTGAAATCGCTCGCAGCCATAACGCCAGAGTGTTGCTGGAAAGAGGCTCCGGCGGCAGTGGCACAAAAGTAATCGTACAATTCATCAAAGCCGGCGAGCCAGGACAGATTGCCAAGCGGGAAAGTACGAGCCTGTATGATTAAGGCAGCTTACTCAGCCCGTACGCCGCTTTAGTTGAGATTCTGGGTTCCTCATGAGCTGATTGTGGTTGAGACAAATGGCTGATCCGGAAAGTTCAGAGTTCGACGGTTTACCGCATGACGCAGGGCAGCTTCGCGAAGGTGGTTCTTACAATCGCAGTTCTTCAGGAGCGATTTTTGCGAATTGGCTTGCAGCCGATAATAACTTCAGTTTGGCGCAATGGCTTTTCTTGCGCTTGCTCGGTCTTGTCTATTTATTTGCATTCGTTTCGCTTGCTGCTCAAGTAAAGGGATTGATTGGGCAGGATGGAATTCTTCCGGCCCAGTCATATTTGGAGCAATTAAGAGCTTACATGGGACAATCGGCCTATTGGCTTTGCCCTACCTTAACTTGGTTCTCGGCCAGCGATGCGTTCTTGCAAACGTTGGCGATTGCCGGCGCGGTAATAGCCTTAATGGTCGTTTGCGGTGCGACCTCGACACCCTTCCTCGCTCTGCTGTACATACTTTACCTTTCATTGACTGCGGTCGGCCGGGTGTTTCTTCAATTTCAGTGGGACTCTCTTTTGCTGGAATGTGGTTTCTTGGCGATTCTCCTGGCCCCCTGGGGCTGGTTGCCTCCAGGCTGGCAGCGTTGGAAGACCGACGGGCAAACCGGTCCGATCAAAGTTGTGATTTGGCTGGAACGCTGGCTGCTTTTTCGAGTCATGTTCTTTTCGGGATTGGTAAAACTCTCCAGCGGCGATGAATCGTATCGCAATTTGACCGCGTTGACTTATCACTGGTTTACTCAGCCGCTGCCGACCCCGATTGCTTGGTATTTGGCACAGCTTCCGCTCTGGTTTCAGAAAGTCTCGGAACTCGCCATGTTTTTAGCTGAGCTGTTGGTTCCGCTTCTGATCTTTTGTCCCGGGCGGCTGCGCATTGTTGGCGCATTACTAATTGCCGGATTTCAAACCCTGATTGCACTGACCGGCAACTACTGTTTCTTTAACCTGCTCACTGCCGGATTATGCTTGTTCTTGGTTGATGATGCCGCGTTGTCTCGACTCTTTCTGCTGAGGCGCTTAAAGGCTAAGTTTACCGTCGTTGACGGCACGCCAGGCAGATGGCGAACTCGTCTTTTGAGCTGCGTCGGCTGTTCGGTCTTCCTACTGAGCGTTTCGAACTTGACTCCGGTGGCGCTGCCGATTCTAGATAGTGTTGCACGAGGTCTGTCGCCATTCTGCATCGCAAATAGCTACGGTGTATTTGCCGTTATGACGACGCGGCGGCACGAGATAGTTCTAGAAGGTAGCGGTGATGGAAAGGTCTGGCGGGAGTACTCTTTTAAATATAAACCCGGTGGCTTAAAACGGGAATTGCCCTGGGTGGCTCCGCACCAGCCCAGGCTTGACTGGCAGATGTGGTTTGCCGCGCTTGGCTCGGCCGAGGACAATCACTGGTTCGGAAATTTTATCTACAGAGTTTTACAGGGGGCTCCTGAAGTGCTTGCACTGCTGGAGAGCAATCCGTTTCCCGACCGTCCGCCGAAGCTCGTGCGGGCGGTTATATACGACTACCATTTCAGCGATTGGACAAAACGGAAGTCCGATGGAGATGTCTGGCAACGTAAATATGTGGGCATATATTTCCCGGCGTGCAGTTTGGACGGGATAGTCGAAGAGTAAGGAAATCCCGTCTTTCGGGGGATTAATCGAACCGTATTTGACGGTGTATGATGGGTCAATGTCCGCGCCGAGCGGACTAAATGGTATCAGCCGGGAATTTTCTATGAGCCAGCAAAAAATCATCGGGATTGACTTAGGTACGACCAATTCATGCGTTGCTGTAGTTGAAGGCGGAAAACCTGTCGTGATTCCAAATTCCGAAGGGCAGGCAACAACGCCGTCGGTGGTGGCATTTACCGAGAAAGGCGAGCGACAGGTCGGCGTTACCGCCAAGCGTCAAGCGATTAAGAATCCATCGAGAACCGTTCAATCAATCAAGCGTCACATGGGTTCAACCTATTGGGTAGAGATCGGCAAAGATACATACTCTCCCGAACAGATTTCGGCATATGTGCTTCAGAAGCTTAAGGCTCAAGCCGAGGCCCATCTCAACGAAAAGGTGAGCAAGGCCATCATTACCGTGCCGGCCTATTTCGATGACGCACAGAGATTGGCGACGCGCGATGCTGGCGAGATAGCCGGTCTTGAAGTCGCACGAATAATCAATGAGCCGACCGCTTGCGCATTGGCGTATGGCTTTAAGGCCTTCAAGAAGGAGTCCACTTTCGTTATCTTCGATTTCGGTGGTGGCACATTCGACGTAACCATTTTGCAATTGGACGAGCAAGTCTTGCAGGTAAAATCGACAAATGGTGACAATCATCTCGGTGGCGATGATTTCGATCAACGCATTATCGATTGGCTGCGCGGTCAATTCAAGGCTGTCAACAAGACCGATCTGGTGATGGATGCGGCCACCCAACAGCGATTAAAGGAAGCTGCCGAAAGAGCCAAGATTGAATTGTCCGGGCGCGACTCGACGGAAATTCAACTGCCATTCCTGGCTTACGCCGACGGTGTACCGCTGCACCTGGAAACCGTATTGTCTCGCAGCGAATTCGATCGCGCATCGCTTGATTTGGTCAATGCTGTGGCCCAACCGATTAAGATTGCGCTGGCCGATGCAAAGCTTTCAGCGGAGCAGATTGATAACGTGATCATGGTTGGTGGCACTACACGCATTCCGGCAGTTCAGCAGTTTATCAGGAGCTACTTTCAAAAGGAGCCGCTGCGATCTGTCAATCCGGACGAAGCGGTCGCGCTTGGGGCCGCTATTCAAGGCGGTATCCTGACCGGCGAAATTCAAGATGTCTTGTTATTGGATGTGCTGCCTATGGCTCTCGGTATCGAAGGTCCGGCTGGCAGCGTGGTGAAAGTTTTTGACCGCAACACTGCGATTCCAGCCAGCAAAACCAAAGTCTTCACCACTGCGGTTGAAAATCAAAACAAAGTGCAGGTCCATGTCGTTCAAGGTGAAAGCAGTAGGGTCTCAGACAATAAGTCACTGTCTCGATTCGATCTCAAGGACATTCCACCTGCGCCGGCCGGAGCGCCCAAGATTGAAGTAACGTTCGACGTTGATGTTGACGGCATTTTCTCCTGCACCGCCAAGGACACTAAGAGCGGCAAAGTATTGTCCGTAGAGCTTAAACGCACTAATGGTCTTAGCCGAGAGCAATTGGAGCAATTGGCTGAGCAAGCGCGGATTCAAGCCGAAAAGGAGCGTCTCGAACAGGAGAGGCAGGCTGCGGTTATCATGGCCGAGTCCACCCTTTCCGAAGCGGAGCGGACCTTGCAGCGTTATCCGGGCGCAAGCGGTGAAGGTCAAGTCAGAGAAATTATGTTTCGCCTCAAACATTCTCTGGAGTCGCTTGAGACAGTTATGATTGAAGAATTGACTGAAAAGCTCGAGATGTCCCTGATGAAATGCATTCGCGGTTAGATGTCCCGAAATCTGTAAGCGCTTGCTCATTGTCGGCAGGCTTCAGGCCTGCATTGTCAAGGTGTGCCTTCTTGATTCTCTTCTTATCCGCCGGTCTGCCGTGCGAACCGCTTTTGGCTGCTCCGGCTAAGTCCGAAACTGCTGACACTACATGCAGGCAAGCCAAGAGACTTTATATCGAAGGGAAGCTGGGATTGTCGATTCTCAGTTTCGACCGGGCAATCTCGCTCGATCCCGACAATTTCGAGGCGTACAGGGGGCGCGGACTTTCCTACCTGGCTATGGGCCGGCTGGAAAGAGCGGTTGCCGATTTCGATCGAGCCAACGAACAGCTCGGTCCATATCGAGAACGGAAATTTCCCGGTTTGGGTGGATATCTGGAATGGCAACGGGCACACGAGCAGTATGAACATGCCAACAGCCTGCTTCAATCCAAAGACTACGATGGTGCTTGTGCGGCATATAAGTTAGCGCTGTCAATCTACCCGACCTTTCCGCAATGCCTTCACAACCTTGGAATTGCGCTCAGTAAGCGTGGTGATCACGATGCTGCGGCTCGGCGTTGTATGGAAGCTATAAGTTACAGACAGACTGATTGGAAGTTTTGGAAGACGCTGGCGCTGCAATTCTTTGCGCAGGGAAAGTACCGCATCGCTTTGCAGTCGATGGAGCATGCTAAGGAATTGCGACCGCCTGTGCCGGAAGAAGTGGAGATTATTGAAAGTATTGAGAATATCAAAGATGCTCTCGCCCGGGCTCATCAATAACTGGAATCCGGCTCGATAGAGTGTCAGGCCAAGCGCGATGCTACAATTCGATATCAGAGTCGGCGGTAGTGTATGTGATGTGAGATCAGAATCTATGCGTTTATTATCCATCTGTTCCAATTTTGCTTTCTCGTTGAGCTTGGCAGCAACATGGGCTGCATATGCGCAGAATTCCGATCCGAACGCGGCGACGGCAAAGCCTCCGACCGATACTTCCACCATCGGGCATACACAAGTTAGCGGAACCCAAGCTGTAGGCAATGAATCGGTCTCGGTCGAGCCGGGAATGCTCGAAGAGAATCGCCGGGCCTTGCTGGAGAAGATAATTCAATCAAAGCGGCTTGGTGTGGGCGTTGGGCCATATATGGGAGCATTTGCTCAAATCGAGTCGATGGTCAAGTCTGGAGCATCTCCTGATGCCGTGCAGAAGCGGATCGATTCGGTCAGAGCCAGCCTGATGGAGCAAGCAAAACGGATCAAGGACATCAAGGAACGTCCGGCTCTTACACCGACCAGCGTCTCATCGTCATCGCAATCGCCTGCTCCCGCCGCGGGCGGGGTGCCCGGAGGGCTGATCGACAAATTGAAAGAGAAGTTTGGTGATAAGATTCCGGACGCCCTAAACGATCCCAATTTGCGCGAGAAGCTGTCTGATCCCAGTGTTCGGGAAAAGTTGATGCAGAGTCCGGCCGGACAAAAGATACTAGACAAACTGCAGGGGCAAGGTGAAGAGTAAGACAGCTTTCCTTAGTGCAGCAATCGCTTGCACATCCGTTGCGCTAGTATCTCCGACTTGTATGACGGCCGCTCAGGCCCAAGACGCCGGTGCGTCGCAATCGAG
>CAZSNX010000079.1:1624-11905 GCA_964607945.1 uncultured Candidatus Obscuribacterales bacterium | reverse complement strand
TTCCAGCATTCAATTCGAATGGACCGAACATCTCTGGAGAAAACTGCGGAATCGCTTACAATAATCACCACCATAGAAATTGCATACGATTGAATGAGCGCCGGCGCAGAGGCAATAACTAGTCGCTAAATTGCAAAACTTTTTATTCGCACGTGAAAGGTTGCCACTTTCATGAATTGAGGTTCGTCAAAACCAGCACTCCTTGTCAACCAGCGGTTGCCCTTCGCGTTATCAGACAACAAGCAAAGACCGATCGATAAGTGGATGTGAAATACTGTTGTGGCTTTTCAGAGAGTGCCTACAGGTTCTAACTGGCGAAAGCCACAGAAGTAAAACAACATGTGAGGAACGGTTTCATGCTGCAGAAAATACGGAGAGTGGTGACTGGACATAACGAACAAGGCGAATCCATCATCGTAAGCGATGAGCCTTCACCAAATACGTTGGCAGTGCTCGACGATCCAGCATATGGGCTGACGGATCTTTGGGTGACTTCCTCGACTCCTGCAGACAATTCAACAGACGGTGACCCGGCTGCACGCAAGGTAGTGTTGGAACCGCCGGCATCTGGCACTATCTTTCGCGTCGTTGAATTCCCACCAGATGCGCAGATGGCTGGAAAGTTAGATCGCGAGTTAGCTTTCGAGAAAATGGATGCACCAGGAGTAATGGACAATTCCAGCTCTCGCCATCCCGGAATGCACAAGACATCAACGGTCGACTATGCAATTGTAATCTCCGGAGAGATATACGCCATGATGGACGTCGGCGAAACGAAACTCCTTGCCGGCGATTGCCTTGTCCAGCGCGGCACCAATCACGCCTGGAGTAATCGCAGCGACAAACCTTGTCTTGTTGCGTTTATCTTGATTGATGCTCATCCTGTCGTGATCTAAGAACGCCACGCTCAATAATCGAGTGCACCAATCGGTGTGCGCGGCCAGTCCGGGTGCTCATAGTACGACATTGACAGTCCATCGTCATAGATTCGCTCGGCTACCGAATACCAACCTTGAGGTGGGCTGCTTGTGCTGATCTTTTGGGCAAGATCGAAATACTTCTTTGCCTCAGTAAGATTGCCGCCCTTTGCATAAGCGCTTCCAATGAATTCGTAAACAATGTGCACAGCATAATGGCTGTTTCCCAGACCTTGCTGAGTTATCTTCAAAAGCAAGTTCAATTTTTCAAAGGCCTTCCTCTTTTCCGCCGCAGTGCCGGTCTTACTTGCAGCTAGATTGCGCGCCTTGCGCAATTGCGTCACGAACAAATGACCATAAGTACTGGGATCAATTGCTTTACCGCGAGGACTTGTAAGCTTGCTCTTAACGGTTGCGAAGGAAACTACATCTTCCGCTCTTTCTACCGGATCATTCAAAGTCGTGTAGATGGCTGATTGATAATCGACACCGACTTTCTTAGGATCCATACATACCCAAGCTGAATCGTATCTTTTGCCGTCAGCTGTCTTTATAGACAATCGATGCTTCCACACACGTGTCGGTCTTTTCTGCTGCAGACTGGTATCCACAAACACATCGGCAATCTTAGAGGCATCTATCTCAATTTCAGGACGCGGCATAAGATAGTGCAATTTGACATACTGTTTATCGACCCCCACAGCGTCAAAGTCATACCAGAATGCTAATCCGAGTGAAGCAGCCAGCACTGCCACAAGCATCACCACTCCACAAAAGTTCGACAAGAACGGAAAAACTTTGATCTTCAACAAAAGCGCGGTTACACCCGCACCGGCAAAGCTGCCCAATAGAAAGGACCAAAACAAATCGCTTGCGAATGTATCGTCACATCTAGGTAGATTGATGAGATCCAAGGCAAAGTCCCCGCACCTGTCCATCTATTCTATACCCGGCATAACTGGCAGGTGTATTGCTCATTCCTTCAAGAAGCGAAGGGGAACGATACAACTGCCAGGAATACTGAATCTCTAGGCTGATAACTAAGATGATTAGGTAGCAGAGGAACGCGAAATCCCAACTTTCTCCTGAATGTAGTCAACCACATCAAGATGCTCGTAGGGAAAGTTCAGCGAAGCGGCGACAATGAAACTACCGGGCTCGTGCTGCTGAACCATATCGATTACCGACTCTTCTATTGTCTTGCAATAACGTTCGAGAGGTAGATTGTCGTCCCCTTGTCCGAATGGCTCCTCGATATCTTCAGCAATCAATTCCAAGCCAATCATGAAATACGCAGCTGTCATTACAATTGGAACAGTCCACAAGTGAAAGTCCGGAGCCAAGTACCAAGGCAACCCAAATATGTTAAGCGCTATACCGTGTCTAAGTATCTGACGATAGGATTTCGCAACAGGTGAATAACGAATTCGCTCACAGCTACCACAGATATCCATAAAGGTCTGAATGTGATTGTTTAACTGCAATTGCTCGAAGCTATTTATGTCTCTGGAACGCTGCAGATCCAGAGCATGCTTATAGAGCTGATCTGCAATATAGAATGGAACATGCCGCGGCAACTTCGTCGCCGATTGAAAGCCAGGTACTTGATTTAGCTTACAGCCTGAACGTAAATGATCTTTCAGTGCGTAAGGAAAGGCAATCAACAGCCTGGCAAACTGAAGCAAAGTTGCACTGTCGGATCGAGAGAAAGCATCCACCTTGATACAGATGTTTCTGGTCTCATTAGTTAGCTGTCCCCATAGCTTTCGCGCCTCCCACCAGCGATCGTAAGCTGAGTTCGTCCGAAATACCAGCAAAACTCCAAGAATGAAGCTGCCGTATGCCGCACCGGAAGCCTGCACGAATAACTTGGCGTTAGTGCTGTCAAACCAATCTACCGCAATCGTGTAGATGGCCACGCCAATCAACCAGAAAGTTAGCTGACTCTTTACCGAGTCTCCCCAAAGTCGACGAATGAATTGTGTGAAACCAACATCTAAACCGAATTGAGACCTCTTGCTTTCATGCGATTTAGGGCTAACTATTCTAGCGTCTAACTCAAATTCTTCCTTGTTGCAGCCGTTTGTCTCTGCATTTAAGAAAGCGCTCTCATTGCTCATGAGACTTCTCCTTGTGACTATTCAAACCAGCCAGCGTAAGCTGCAAGTTCGAAAGTCTCAAAGCAACTTCGAGCAGTATTTAAGCCATAAAGGTATCTCTAACCCGGCAAGGATGAACCGTTCGGTATACGGAACGCAATAACCATTATCCAGCCCGGCCAAGCCAAACACAGCAGCACTAACTAAAGCGTCGAAAAAGGCATTACAGGTTCCATTGCCAAAACTGGGTCCGCCGTAGGACAACAGCAACGGCTGCACGCGATACAACGGCTTGTCGGTCGGAAACTCAAGCGTTTCGCCTTGCTGCCGTACCGCCGTGCGGTAAAACGGTTCAGCCGGCAATAGGAAACAACCGAGAAAGAGGGAAACTGCGGACAGGCACAAGATTGCCTGTGCCCACCTATTCAGCTTTTCAGTTGATCGCAAACGGAACTGCATTGTCTACTAAGTGGTCGTACTAGTTATATTGTTTCAATCATATATTGCTCACCTTTCCCCAAGCCTTCAAGCTTCCTTTCCTTCCCACCGGCCGGCTTGTTCACATCGGTCTTACCTTTGCCCTGTAGCTTGCGCCTCACCTGACAGGAGAAGCTAAACTGCCGAATCTCTCCCCACTGACTGATACGGTCGACCACCACTTGCATCGAGTAACTTTAGATTCCGGAGCCTTTTGGACCGGTCTTAATAGCAACAGAACCGCAAGGTTACGCACTGGCGGTATCGCATTAAGCTCCTGACGACAGCTGGTAATTTTGCACACACCGCTTCAATTGCAACCTTGGCACCATTGCTTCGGTCAATGGCGCCTAGATCGCCGCCGCCGCTTGGCACCTTTGTTCTTTGCTCTTACTTTCGCCGATTTAACGGAATTAGTCGCCGGGCTTGACTTTGACTTTACTTCACCAGGCTTCTTAGTCCAGTCGCCCGCAATTGATTTAGCCGACGTCTTAAGCTCTTTTACTTCCGGAGATATTCGATCAGCCCGCGCGCGCAATTGGCTTGTCTCGCCTCTCCGCCCCAAGTAATAAAGCACGTAAGCATACTTTCTCAAATACGGAACGATCGAAACAGACCAATCCCCATTGAATCGCTCGGACATCAACAGTGCTCGCCTAAGCATCGGAGCAGCCGCTGCATATCTCTTTTGCTCGCAGTAAAGGCAACCAAGCGCGAACAAGCATCGCGCTTCGTTTCCACATTTGGACGGCTCCTTCTGCCAAAGCTTTCTCGCCTGCAAATAAAGCTGCTCCGCCTGATCGTACTTTTTTTCCTTGATCAAACAACGCGCCAATTTATCTAAACGACCATAAATCTGCGGATCGTCAGGGTACTGAATCCGTTCCGTTATCTCTAGCGCCTCTCTCAAGAACGATTCGGCATCGGCATTGTCATCCTTAGCCAAACACAAAACTCCGAGATTGTCATAACTGTTTGCAAGCGAAAGATGCTGCTTTCCCAATACAGTTGCCTTTGCGTCAAGCGCAGCCTTAAACAAGCGATCGGCATAATCATATTTTCCGCGAGAACTATACATATTGCCGATCTCATCACAGGTGATCGCCCACTCAATCAGCGGACCGTGCATTCCCGGGTCTGCGGTGCCTGCCCATCCTTGCAAAGGCGCGCCTTTCTGAACCCTGGTACTGGCTTTGATGCGCGACACTTCATCTCTCATCTTTCCTTCGACGAAGAAGAGAAGATCTTCAGTAACGCGATCAGCTCGGCGCGCAGTGCCATACGTCAGATAAAATTTGATCATCTCGCCCATGGCGGGAATCATTTTGCCGCTGTCCGAACCAATGACACGCTCCTTCAGGCGAAGCTCCTCCTCCAAATACGGCTCCGCCTCGGAAAATCGCGCACGAACCGTAAGCAGCCGTCCCAGCTCACCAACACTTCTTGCCAAGCGCAGCTCTTCTGAGCCCAGGCTTCTCGCCTTAGCTACGGCTTCTTTCAGCAATCTTTCAGCCTTTCCGTATTCATTGGCTTCGAATGCTTTTGTGCCGCTATTTTGCAAGACTTCCCATTCCTTGATGGAATCATTGGCGCCCAAAGTAGGGGACGGCATTGCCAATCCTGCAAACGATGAGATGAGTACCATCAATCCAGCCAAGATCAGGCTAGAGCCGCCGAGATAAGCTTTCTTCATTTTCCAGCCGACAAGTGTCCTATCTAAACATCTTACCGGATTGTTCAGCTCATCGATTTACACAAGCCACCAAACACAAACCCAATCATCTCATCCCGGTTGCAGGCAGAAAACGAGCAAGCACGTTTAGCGAAGTGCAAGAACGGCCGATAATTCCGAAGACTATGCTGCTAGGAGTTCTTCACTGCACTTGGTTCCATAAACAAGATCTCCCAGATGTGCCCATCCAGGTCCTGAAAGCCATGAACATACATAAATCCATGATCTTGCGGTTCGTTGTAGGTCGACCCGCCCGCGTCAACAGCTGTCCGCACTATCTGGTCCACGCGTTCACGGCTTTCGCACGAAAGACATATGAGCACTTCCGTGCTTTTCGTCGCATCGCAAATCTCATTTGGAATGAACAACTTGAACTTCTCCTGCGTAAGCAGCATGACGAAGATTTCCTTGCTAACGATCATGCAAGTGGCAGTCTTATCAGTGAAGTCCGGATTGAATTTGTAGCCAAGTTTGCTGAAGAACTCAACCGACTTATCCAGATCACGCACCGGCAAATTCACAAAAATATTAGTTCCCATCGCTTATCCCTTCAATCTCAACTAAAGCAATCAACAAACTCCATACGAGCCGCTCAATTTTAATCTGCTTCAAGCCGCTTCACTTCGCTCGCGATTGTCCGTGAAACGACATCCAATCTATGACACCAAGGGTGACATCATCTTGAAATTGACCTGCCTCAAATATCAAGTGTTCAGTATGCCCGAGCAACACCAAGGTCTTCTTGCCAGTCGCCAGCGCTTCAAATAGTTCGTATGTCCCTGTTTTCTTCACCAGCTTGTCGTCATCTCCTTGAAACAGAATTACCGGAGTCTCGGTTATTTTCTTCGCCGCAGCAATGTTTTGATCCATAAACGATTGAAAACATACCAGCTCCTTTGGTGTCAACTTCAGCCTCGCAGAGGGATCGGACGACCAAGTATTACGCAAATCCTGCTTGCTGGTTGCCTGCCTAATCACCTTATCGCCAATATTCATCGGCGTGTTCTTGCCAGAGATGTAATGCAATCCGACATTTACCGCGGTGGAAGCGCCCTGGTGGCGGCTGCCTGATGGAACGGAGCAAATCACCCCATTCATAAGCTCAGGAGCTTCTGCCGCCAGATGAAGCGCGATCGCACCGCCCATGGACTCCCCAAGAACAAATAACGGCTTGCCGGGATAATCACGCCTAAGGACAGCGATAACACCTTTTAAGTCGTAAACACATTCTTGAACCTCTAGCGTGTCTTGTCCCTTTGATGCCAGATAAGTTCCAAATCCTCGGACGTCGAATGACACCGAGACTATGCCCCTGAGCGCGACTCGCTTTGCGAAAGAATCGAATGAGCGATGGTGAAGCCCTAGTCCGTGAACGCAAACGAGTATTGCATTGACTGGAGCATTGGGATCGCACCAGACCCAACCGGGGGCCTCCACCTGACGAAACTGCCTGCGCCAGGCGCATCGAGGCAGACTTACTGCCGGATCTATGACAGACAGATACTTACTCTTCCCTGCAAGTATCTTGTCAGCATACCTGTACTCATCCTTATCACCGCCGTCACCAAACACCCGAGCCCTGAGCTTTTTCTCCACGTCTTCCCCTGAGTGCTCAGCAAGCAGTCGCCTAAAGTTGGTGTCACGAAAGATCCAAATCGCCTTTTCATACAAAGCCTTTGCCGAAGGCTCATTTCCTGATTTCTTGTAGGATTCGCTCAGTTGAAGAAGCGCCCAACCATAACCAATATCTTCAGACCCATACAGATCGCGATTGAGCTTGGCCAACTCTTCAAAGACAGTGACTGATTTTTCGTACTTACGCTGCGCGATGTAACAGCCACCCAACCCCTCCAAAGCAAAAATTGCAATTAGACCCGAGTCATTGCGCGTCAGCAAAGACAAGCATTGTTGAAACTCATTTTCAGCCTCCTTCAACTCTCTGGACTTATAAAGGCATTCAGCCATGCCAAGACGGATCATTGCTTCGTCATAATGCTTACCCGGAGGCTTTGACAAGGCTTGATGGCACAAGTTGATTGACTCTTCATAGGCGTCTTTGCGGTAGAAACAGCCGGCCAGATCCATCAAGCTATCAGCATCGCCATCCTTGGCCAGATCTCGAAAGATCTCCCCAGCCTTGTCAAGTTCGCCATTATCTATAAATTGAAGCGCTTGGTCTCTCAGTCCTATCGCGCTGCGACCAGTTGGAGCCGAACGGAAAGCTACGTCCGGGCTAACGGCGCCGGCCTGCAATTTGGCTTCTAACGGCATCATCAATCCAACGAATTGCATCGACACCACGATCATCGCCACTGAACCGGCAGCGCTAAAAGGTCGCATAAACCTACCCCTATCCGCGAACAGCTTCAATTTAACACTCTTGGTTCCAGGGGGTTGACACACTAGACCGACCGGTCTATTCTAATATCATCAAAACCGCCTTGAATATGCAAGTCAATCGAAAGCAGCTCATCAACCGATTTACGGTGCAGCGGTAAGTCCTGCAGTTGATTGTTAGCTATTCAAGTTTAGTTCAAACACTCCGAGAGCAAGATAAGGCTTGCTCACAACTCTCCCGAATTTACTGAATCCCAGCAAGTGTATTTGCTTGCCTGGCATTTTTCTTCGTTTAGATTTTGACAGACGACCGGTCTAATCCTTCAGAAAGGAGGGAACGACGATGCAACGACTGATTCTAACCGTTCTAACTTGGCTATACGCTGTCGGGCAAACACCCGGACTAAGCTCCACAGACCGCCCACTTGCGGAGTTTGTAATATCCCAGGAAGGCGTGGTTTCCTGGCAGCATCGCTTGAATTTCGAGTAGTTGACAAAAATGACCGACCGGTCTAATCTATAGTTAGTAGTCCAACTGACAGTGTGAAAGGCATTTTTATGAGCGCAAAATCGGCTACAAAGAATGAAACCCGCACCGCCCTGCTTGAGGCAGGGATGGATATTATGCTGGAGAAGGGTTATTCCAACACCGGTATTCAGGAGATTCTCACCAGCCTTCAAGTTCCGAAAGGCTCCTTCTATCACTATTTCGACAGCAAAGAGAATTACACCGTAGAGATAGTGCGACATTATGACCAATCGTACTCTGCGAATCTGATGAGAACTCTTCGTAACCCGCAAGTCTCACCGCTGGAAAGACTGAGAGCCTATTGCGAAGCTGGCAAAGCGAATCTTGCAGCGCAGGAATGTCGCAAAGGCTGCTTAATCGGTAATCTTAGCCAGGAGATGTCAGATCAAAGCGAGGCTCTGCGCAAAGAGTTGTCCAGTGTAGTGCGCAAGTGGCGGGGAATGTTCGCCGAATGCATAGAAGAAGGGCAGAAGAAAGGCGAAATCAAATCAGACTGGGCAGCTGATTCCATTGCCGAGCTTTTTCTTTCTGGTTGGTCCGGCGCAGTCATGAGAGCAAAGACCATTAAGAATACCGAGCCATTGGAAATTTTCATGGAGTTGATGCTCAACTATATCCTGAAGGCGTAGTCCATAACCAGGCAGCCCGAAACTCTATAATCTAAGTAGAAAGCTTTCTACTTAGAGAAATTCAGTGCCTTCATCAACAAAGATACTTGCGGTTTGTCTGTGGACCTTCATACTCGTCACAGTTGGGCCGGGCGCTTTGGCTCAACAAGCCGACAACGTCGATTCGCAACAACTGAGACTGAAACGTTCCGATGACGGCGAGCAAGTAAGTTCACCGGCTACCAATTCCAGTCCGCCGCTTCAAGGTGGTGTCACCCGCGTCGGCGTGATGGACGAACCGGAGCCGGGTGTATTCGGCTCTCCAAACTTTGATGTGAGCAAGGCTTTTCCGACTCCACGTGTGCCACTGAGTGGTCGAGTCGAAGGTTTCATCGACACGCCACCGGTGACATTGCCCGGGAAAGCAAGTTTTGCGCCGCCTGAAATCTACAGAGGCTGGATTGAAAAAGCACACTCGCAATTCAGCTTGCAAACCAGCACAATGGCTCCCAATCGACTGGTTGTGGTTTTCGACAAGTATGACGATACTGGACGAACCTTAAGCAGTTTCGGTCTCAAATTCACAACCATAAGCAAGAAAGAGCTGTCAGTGTACGATTTGAGCTCCGCTCAAGTCGTAGTGATCGATTGTGGTCCAGGTGCACTTTCTCCCCAAGCTCTTATGAAGATCCGGGACTTCGTTGCAAGAGGCGGCTACCTGTTTACGACAGACTGGATGCTCGATCGCTTGGATCAATTAATATTTCCAGGATTCATCGCCTGGAATGGCGCGATGAACAGCCAAAAAATGTACGATGCATCACTCGTTGGACAGAATCCAGTTCTATTCAAGCGCGCGGTCAGCAATGCTCACTGGAAAATGGACATTCACTGCCATCTCATTCGGGTGTTGAACAAGGATGCAGTTCGCGTATTGGCTGTGAGCCGCACTCTTGTTTTCGACGATCCGGATCACCAGGGCATTCTAGCCGTAGTCTTCCCGTTTGAACGCGGATACGTCATGCATATGACCGCACACTTTGACCGCAGTCAACAGATCATCGGATATTATCTGGCCGATCCCGCACCAGCCATCGGCATTAGTTTGAGACAGGCGCTTGCGATCAATTTTGTGATCGCCGGTTTAACTGGAGTCAAGCCCTGATCGCAGAGCTGAATAGGTGCAGACCAGAACAGACGCACAGTTTGCCGCTCACTCAATAACGAATGCACGCTTCTCTGAAGATCCCTGTGTTCCGGAAAAGCCGTTCTCCACACATATCACGTGAAGCTCCTCATTTGGTGCAACACTGTCCGCAGCCCCAGACGACAGCCAAGGACGACATCGCACTCACAAGCACGAAGCACATCGTCAAATAGAGCCGGCTGGATACCTTAACTATAATCCCTCTCTGCTATCGATATCCAAATTGTCTAGCTATAGAGTATTTCGATCTCTTACTTCCACAAACACTCAACCTCCGAGCTAAAATGTTGCAAACTTAAATCGACGCAATCGCAAGTAGCCGGATCGAGTCTATTGGCATTGAAGCGAGTTTAAGAACTTTTGTGCACCATCGAG
>CAZSNX010000079.1:0-1614 GCA_964607945.1 uncultured Candidatus Obscuribacterales bacterium | reverse complement strand
TGCTCTCAAATGTGAGCTCATAAAGTCTGTCCTTTATCCAATACACTCGACCTAAGTACACGGCACCATCCTTTTCTCGAATCTCGAACTCTCTACCCGGAGCGCCGGAAAGCTCGATCTCCTTCTTTTGCACTACGCTACCTTCATGCTGCCTGCTCGCGTAATCGACAGCATCATCTAACGTCTTCTTGGGATCACTGAACCACTCCTTAAGAGTTTCCGGTTCATAAGTCGTGCAAGCTACACGATAAATCTCCTTATTTCCATCATCATTAACGCGCTTCCCCTCCTCGCCACATCTGAACCAATGCTGCGCTGTCTTGATTGAAGCAGTATTCTTAACAACACCATAGACATCCGGATCGTTCAAGGCATCTTTACCCATCTCTTTTTCAAGGGACGCTTTTCCCGGCTCAGGCTCGTTTGGCAGTAGAACAGACCAAGTGCATTTAGGCGGCGTAAATCTCTGCCAGCCGAAGGAGTAAGCCGGGGTTTCCCCGGGAGAGGGCTCCAACCCGACTTCGTAAAAGACACCGTCCTTCATTCCAATCGGAATTGTGACAGTAGTCGTACCATTTTCAGTCTTAGCCGTTAGTTTTAAAAGATTCGTCGGCTTCAAGTTCGGCCGATAGAAAACCCCGTCCGGGCCCATCGCCGGCTTATCCATTTCCTTGGGAACTGGCAGAATCTCATACGATCCGTATTTTGTTCCACCCTTCATTTCAGCCTCGCTGATTTCGTTCATCATTTGCTGCATCATCGACTTTCCGCTACTAGGAAATCGAAGCTTCTTCAATCCTTCACTGTTCTTAGAATTAAATGCAGCCATGTAGCTCGAGGCAAACTCCTCGGCCGTCATTGGAGCTCCGGCAGAAAGGGCCGCCGTCTGCAATAGTATTGCTGCCGTCAATCCAAGAGCAAACCGAGACACATTTCTATTAGCATGAATCACCAGCATCATTGACTCCTCTCTGCTCCAGGTTCCTGTTTCTGTATGCTTGGAACCAGTTGGCTTTATAGCACAAAGACCCTACTCGAGCCCCTCTTTAATTCTCGACCTCTCGACAACATGACAATTCACTCGATTCCGTTATTGCCTCAGCACCGCTTGACTGAAATCCAGGTCATAGAAGTTTTAAGGAGCGCGCCCGTAAGGGCTCGCTCTTCTTTTGCACCATCGGATTCAAAGATACACGTTTCATACTCAAGGAACATTCACCTGAATGTACTACGGAAGCTTGGACGAGTAATAATCAGAAGAAGGAAGCTTAAGCTTCCCGTGCCCGTAAGCTTCCGTATACCCGCGCTCGTCGTTGAATTGTTGAGTTCTAGGAGTCGCCTTATAGATACCCTTGTTCCTCATCACGACATCTACTGAAGCAGCTGCTCTTATCAATCTCTTCAACAATCTGTGATCGGAAGGGAACACTGAATGCTTCAGCTCAGACAATTTGGATGTGTTAACGATAGCGCTAACCAACGAGAAGTCACAAACAGTTGCATGCAATCCGCCAGGTAATGGATAAGAATGTTGATGACGCCTGCCTATTCCATCTTCCGGAAGTAAATCCGACGACTGCGGCTGTCTGCTTGTCACCATCACTTCCTGGCCTG
>CAZSNX010000078.1:0-12117 GCA_964607945.1 uncultured Candidatus Obscuribacterales bacterium | reverse complement strand
CGCTTTGATAAAGCGTTTTTGCTTGTTCGATCTGACCGGTCTCTTCGCATAGAGACCCAATACAGACGTAGCTGTCCGCAATAATCGGGTTGTCGGCCGGCAATTTCTTTTGACGAATCTCTAATGCTTGCTTGTAAAGGTCGAGCGCCTTGCCAAAATTGCGCTTGAGTTGATAAGCCTGAGCCAGATCGTTGCAGGCGTTTGCCACATCAAGGCTGTCTTTGCCTTGAGTTACCTCGCGAATCTCGAGCGCTCGCGTTAGTCGTTTGATTGCATCGTCGGATTTGCTTTCGCGCATATCGACATCAGCTAACGCCGAAAGCGTGTCCGCTACAGTCAAATCACTATTTCCTAATAATCCTTGTCTTGTCGACAGCGCTTGTTCCAAAACAATCCTTGCTTGCGAGTAATCTTTGGTGGCAGCCCAACTGCGACCGAGCATCGTCTTAACAGCTGCGACTTCGACCGATTTGTCGCCGTAGGCAACTTGCGCATAGCGCAAGCCCGACTTCAAATAGGCTACAGCGTCATTGTATTGACCTTGAGCGTAATTGATCGCGCCGAGAAGATTTGCTGCTGCGACAACCTGCTTTTCGCTTTTGGGAAAGCTTTTGGTCATCTTCATCGCTTCGACGGCATAACTTTCGGCTTGATTGTAATTCCCTTTGTCGTACAAATCTTGGGCAGCTTTGAGGTTGACATCGAACTGCATCTCTTCTTTCGATTTGGCACCGGCTGTAGCCGGTGCTGTCAGTGTTGCTACGTTTTGTTCTTGATCCTTGCTGGCTGACTCCAGTGGAGCAGTCTGCTTCGGAGAATGACTGAACATAAACCAGGCGCCGACCATTCCCAGTGCCGCGCCGATACCGGCGCGAATCAGCCAGCGTTTGCTCATGAATCCGGCCGGCGCTGCCGGATCAAGAGTCGGTCCTGGAATTTCCGTAGTTGAGATGCTTACTGGAGGACTCGTCGCGGTTTGTTCGTTTTTGGCCAGACCTGGTTGTGCTTTATCGATTGATGCGGTTTCCAACTTTCCAGTCGAGCCGGTGGTGGCAGTCTTGCTCTCACCTGTTGCAGCTGGTTGTTCGGTTGTCTGCCTGATTGCTGACACTGATGTCATCGTCTTGAAGTCAGGAATCAACGATTCCAGTGCTTGTCTTACTTCAGGCATTGTCTGATAACGATCGTCGGGAGACTTTTCGAGCATTTTAAAAACAACTGCTTCGAGCTCCTCTGGTATGAAAAGGTCCGGACAGACTTCCGAGAACGAGCCGGGTCTTTCGTTGACTTGCTTGAACATGCATTCAAGCTGGTCGTGCCCGATAAAAGGAGATAGTCCGGTCAGTGTTCTGTAGAATACGCATCCGAGAGAGTATATGTCGGTGCGTAGATCCAACTGTTGCCCACGACATTGCTCGGGGCTCATATACATCGGACTGCCGAATACTTCACCGGTGCGTGTCAGCGGCTCCGCTTCGGTGGGGTCCATCGACATCATTTTGGCGATGCCGAAGTCGACTATCTTGACGAAGTCCGGGTTCTCATCAAGGTTGACCAGCATCAGGTTGCTTGGTTTCAAGTCCCTGTGAACCACCCCCTTTGAATGGGCGTGTGCGAGCCCGGCTGCAGCTTGATAAAAGATGCGCAAGCAGCGATCGACTTCGAGATTGCCTTCTTCCTGCAATACGTCTGCCAGGCTAGTGCCTTCCAGGAAGTCCATCACGAGGTACGGTTGCCCGTCTTCAGTCAAACCGAAATCATAGACAGTGAGAATATTGGGATGGTTGAGCGTGCTGGTGGCTTGAGCTTCTTGTTGGAAGCGCTTCAAGGTGGAGGCGGTAGAAACAAGATTCGGATAAAGCATTTTGATCGCCACAATTCGCTTCATCAAGCGGTGGCGAGCTTTGTAGACACGTCCCATACCGCCTTTACCGACTATGCCTAGAATCTCGTAGCGGTCGCCGATGACTGAGCCGATGTCCTTGTCTTGAGCCAGCGCAGTCAGAGGCGTGTTGTCCTCGGGGCAGACAGTCATGTTGCCGGCGAATTCCCGTCCGCAGGAGATACAGGCCCTCTTTACGGTTACTTCTTGAGTACTTTCTGAATCCACCATGTTGCCCTATTTCGCTGCCAATAAAGAGTGTGCCTCAACTCTCCACCTTTAAAACCGTAGTTGGCAGGCTCCACAAATACTATTGTAGTTTGCTAGTTGGCTCGAATCTAACCGGTCGAGGGTGAATTTTGGGTGGCCGGTAGTAAGGACTCAGCAAAATGGCACGCTGAATAGTGACCGGGGGCTACTTCACGAAACTCCGGTACCTCTGCTTTGCAGCTGTCCTGTACGAGCGGGCATCTGGTGTGGAATGGGCATCCGGGTGGAGGATTGGCGGGGCTGGGAAGATCGCCTTGCAAGATGATGCGCCGGCTGCGATCGAAAGTCGGATCAGGAATCGGTGCGGCGGAGATGAGCGCTTGCGAGTACGGGTGCAACGGTGTTGAGTAGACTGCATCACAACTGCCCAACTCGACAATTCGACCGAGATACATTACTGCAATGCGATCGCTTATGTAACGAACAACATCGAGGTTATGGGCGATAAACAGATATGTCAGTTTGAACTCCTGACGCAAGTCGATCAGCAAATTCAGTATCTGTGCTTGCACACTCACATCAAGGGCTGAAACCGGCTCGTCCGCTACGATGAATTGTGGTCTGAGCGCTAAGGCCCGGGCAATGCCGATCCTTTGGCGCTGACCGCCGGAAAACTCGTGCGGATAGCGATCGCTCATATGCGGCGAAAGCTCTGCCAGTTCCATCAGGCTGCGAACTTGCTCTTTCAAGGCGGCACCGCTTTCCACTTTGTGGACTTCAAGCGGCTCGGCAATGATTTGCCCGACGGTCATGCGCGGATCTAGGCTTGCATAGGGATTCTGAAAGACAATCTGCATTTGCCTGCGCAGCCCTTTCATGGTTTGCGAGTCGCAGGATAGTACGTCGGTGCCGCCGAAAGAGACCTGTCCTGATGTCGCTTGCAAGAGTCGCAGAATTACTCGACCCAAAGTTGATTTGCCGCAACCTGATTCACCTACCAAACCAAGTGTTTCACCGGCGAACACTTGCAGGTTGATGCCGTCCAAAGCTCGTACTGCACCCACCTGACGGCTGAAAAAGCCTTTGCGAATCGGGAAGTGCTTCTTGATTTCTTTGATGTCGACCAGCAAGCGCTGTGGCTCCAACTCCGAACCCGACCTCTTTTCAGAAAGCGCCTGATCGTTTGTCAATGTAATCTCCGCGGCAGTTTAAGAGCACTCGGCCGGGTGAACGGACTGAATCGCTCCGAGATGATTTTAGCTCAGTCCGGCGCCCTACACCGACTGACTTCTATATGCAGGCAATCGACTCGAGCTTTAGATGCCTGCGCGTCTTTCCTAAAGAGTTTTGACGTTGAGAGCGCCGAGAGTGCGGTCGAACATCATCATTACTCGAGAGAAGAATGTCGTCGAGTCACTGTTGCTCTCTTCCTGTTGCTGAGCGGAAGCTGCGGCGGCGTGCTTGAGTGGAGAAAGCTGCAGCATGGTTCGGCGGTACCGCAGCGTGTTAGACCGCTCGACATGTGACGTCGAATAGTACTGGACATGCTCCGGATAACTGTCCTGTTCAAGCTGAGGTTGCCACCAGAGAACAGTATCTGTCTGAGTGTGCAGACAGTTTTGCAACGTGGGATCGACACTACCGGCGGTGTGACCGGCTTGTCCGTATCGGCCCCAGGGGTGC
Organism: uncultured Candidatus Obscuribacterales bacterium; assembly: GCA_964607945.1. Classification (GTDB taxonomy): domain Bacteria; phylum Cyanobacteriota; class Vampirovibrionia; order Obscuribacterales; family Obscuribacteraceae; genus JAGVKB01. The sequence continues at coordinate 8,342 of CAZSNX010000078.1, read as the reverse complement.
CCCTTTACTTGATATGGCTTGGGATCCTTAACGTATACATACCAAAACACGGTATAAAGGATAGCAAGCTCAGCGGCAATAATAAGGTAAATCAACATATCTGCCTCCTGGCCTGTTGGACGACCGGTGTTCAGGTGGACAGTCATTTCTTATGAATGCTTAAGCTACTCTGTATTCTAACGAAACGTTACAAAAAAGCTATGGGGTTCTTCATAATACCAGCTTGCCAAGTGATTAATTTTGAGGCGGTGAAAGTGCCGTCATTACTACGTTTTCGGACAGGAAGTCGTTCTCGACAACGAGAGGGCATGCTAGGGGTCGATGAATTGTAAAGTGGACAACAAAAAATTATTTGAGGATCTCTAATCAAACCGCTAAGAGGTAAAGCGAAATATGCAAATCGGCAAGGTGGGCATTGTTGGAGCAGGCACGATGGGAGCATCGATCGCCGTTGCTTTGATTGGACGGGGATATCCGGTTGTCTTAAAGGATGTAGATGAGCAGGCGGTTCGCAGCGGCATGGGACGAATCGATCGCCTTTTGGACTCCCGCGTCAAGAAAGGCTTGCCGGCCGACGAGGCCGAGGCGATGCGGACGCTTGTGCAGCCTGCCACCGACTACTCGGCGTTTCCTGATCTCGATCTGGTGATTGAAGCAGTTGCCGAAAAAATAGACGTGAAGAAGGCTGTTTTCGAACAATTGGATGACAGCTGCAACATTCACGCAATCCTTGCTACCAACACTTCCAGTTTGCCGATTACTCAGATTGCCGCTTTCACGAGGCGTCCAGATAAAGTGGTCGGCCTGCATTTTTTCAATCCCGCCCATCTGATGAAATTGGTGGAAGTTATTCCTGGGCTCGATACCTCACCTGCTACTGTGAGTACAGTTATCGAGTTCGGGCAGAAACTGGGCAAATTTGCCATTCGAGTCGAAGAGTGCGCCTCATTCCTGGTCAACAGGTTGCTTGGCCGGTACATGAATGAGGCGCTTTGGTGTCTGCAAGACGGTACGTCGCTTGAAGAGATAGACAAGGCTGCCTGCGACTTTGCCGCCCCGGTCGGGCCGCTTGCTCTTCGCGATATGAATGGCGCGGACATCGGTCTGGCAGTTGCTCGCTTCAACTTCCAAGAGTACGGTGAGCGATTCCGTCCGCCACAGATCTTGGAGCGGATGGTGGAGCACAATCTGCTGGGACTGAAGACAGGCGGCGGTTTCTATACATATGACCCGGAAACGAAGAAAAGAAGCGGGCCCAACCCCAAAGTTCAAGAGTTGCTAGCGGAACTCAAGGCAAGCAGTGAAAACGGCGATAAGTTCTCAGCCGAGCGGTTATTCTTACCGATGATCAACGAGTCATTTCTGGCGCTGCAAGAGAAGGTTTGTGAAGCGGAAGATCTCGACTCTGCGCTGATGGCCGGTCTCGGTCTGAAGAAAGGTCCGCTGACAATGGCCTCTGAGATCGGTCTCAGCCAATGCCTGAAGGAAATTGAATCTCTCTTTGCGTCCAAGGGGGAGAGGTTTAGGCCAGCACCGCTTTTGAAGCGTTACGTCTGGGCCAATCGCACCGCTGTGATCTCCTGAGACTAAGGCGAGATGTTCTACAATTTGGTCGCTAATTCCCGGAACCTGATCGGGATACACGACGTCGTTGGGCATATCAATCTTGAGCCTGCCTTACAGGGCTGAGCGATCGGGTGGTCTGAAGAACAGTTCCAGACAGAGGGATCCAACATGCGGGTCTTTAGCGGCAAAGTAAACTCAATCATATGCCTCGTTCAAGTAGCCGCATTGCTTTTGTCGCCGGCAGCAATTGCGGCTGGACCTTTGAATCTCAAGCCGCTCGTACCCAAGCTCGATACCTCCGGCAGTAAGGTGTCTGCTAGCAAGAAAGCTCAATCATCATTACCTCCACCGAGTCCGCCGCCGGTTGCGCCTTCATATGTCGGCAGTGAAGATCGCCGCAGCTACGCTCTGGGCGCCAGTGATAACTCAAGCAACCAACAATCGGATCGTGTAAAAGATTTGCTGCGTCAAGCCATTTCGCAATATGGCTCCGGAAATGCGGCTGAGGCAGAAAAGACATTCAACCTCGTCTTGAAGATGGACAAAGATAACGCCGATGCTCATTTCAGCCTGGGGGCAATCGCTGAAAGTCGTGGCGATTTGGATGCTGCTTCCGGACATTACCGAGTTGCGCAGCGCTCAAACCCGGAAGATGCGGATGTTCAAAAGGCCGTAGTTGCAGTCGAAAACAAGATTCGTGATCGCAAATCGAGCCAAAGGCGCCAGCAAGAAGAGCAGCAACTAGTAGCGCAGCAAGAAAGGCAACGCGCGCAGCTGAAGAAGCTGAGCGAGGATGCTGCCGCCGCCTATCGCAGCGGCAACTATGATTTGGCAGTTCGCAATCTCGAACAAGTCGCTCAGCAGGCTCCCAACGATCCCGACGTTAAGTATGCGCTCGCTCAAGCTTATCGCGGCAAGGGAGACCTCAATCGGGCTCGTGAGTATATCGACAGAGCGGTTGCTCAAGATCCCAACAATCAGATGTACCGTTCAGTGCAAGGTGGTATCAATCAAGACGCCTCGGGACAGCCGGCGACAGCCAACAATCCGGCGGACAATCGCCAGCCCGGCTGGCCTCAACCGATACAGACTGCCGACAATGAGCCGAGCGGCCAGATAACCCCGATTCAGCCTGAGCCCAATAGTCCGTCGCGTCGCACCGAATATGGTTATGCTTCTTCAGGACGCGGCATTTCAATCGGTGGGCTGGGTGGACTGCTGCCGGCAGTGGCCGGGATGGGATTTGGGATGGGCATGGGCGGCGGAGCTTATCATAGCGGCGGCAGCTCGACGCGGATAAAGCGAGCAGTCACCGGCAGCTTAGCGGGCGCGGCGGCCGGAGCCGCGATGGCCGCAATGTCCAATCGCCAACCAGGAAGCATCAAGCAAGGTGCGATGCGTGGTGCGCTCTGGGGGGGCATGGCCGGATTGATTTTCGGTGGATTCTAAATATGTGGTGGAAGAGAGGACCAGTAGCTATGAGCGGCGGTGAATCAAAAGAAGATAACAGGAGGAGTCGGCGTCGGGCTTTCCTTTGGGCTTCGCTGGCAGCGCTGATTGTCAACGGACAATTGTTTGGTTTGCATCCGGCTCAATCCGAAGTGCTGAAAGGCCGGATCGAACAAGAGCATGAGATTCTCCGTCTGGCACCACCGCAAAGTGTCCCATCCGAGCAGTCCGGAACGCCGTCGGGCAATCCCGGTCATTCGCTTCGTATCTCCAGAGAGGCGCTTGCACCACTCATGGGTACTCAATCGCCGATGGTCGACCCCGCTGCATTTGCGCAGCCGCTAGCCGGTCGTGCCGATCAAAATGACGCGCGGCTGGGAGTATTGAAGCCGAACCAATTTGCTCTTCCGCCGCAGAATAAATTCGATATCGGAGCCGAGCGCGGGTCTCGTGAGATGATGATTGCCTGGGAGCGCTGGCATCATCAGCTATCTGAAGCGATCTACCAGCGCTGGAGTGAACGAGCTCAGCTGCCTGGGCGCGCGACGCTCAAAATTACTGTCACGCGCGACCGTCATATCATTCCCAAGTTAATCGGTTCGGCTGCCAGACCCGAGTTCAATGAAGTTCTGATTGATGCGATCATGAGCCTCGATCATAATCCCGGCTTGGCGTTTCCCTCGAAATCCACTCGCCAGCAAGTGTCGTTCGAAGCTGACTATATCGCCTCTCATGATGTCAATCCCGGCTTCTCATGGGTAAAGAACGACTACGAGAAGATTCGGCAAGACTATTAGGACTGCTTCTTTCAGTCCTCAATTGCAGGATGTGCCGCCGTACCAATAACTTGTTTCCGGCGGCTTGCCATGAAAGCGTTTCAATAAGTCTGCGCAGAGTCCGTTCTTGAAGTATTCTCTAAGCGGCAGTCCGATTTGAGCTTCGATCCAACTTGCATTGACAGCATCAATTTCTAGCAATGGCAAGTCCGATGCCGAAATGGTAAATGATGTCGCATGCGGTGCGAGTCGCCTTTGATGCAGCAGGCAAAAGACCACATATTTAGCGAAATCAGCGGCTGATATGGTAGAAATCGGCAAGCGGTCGGTCAGTCCGGTTTGACTTGCTATCCAATCTGTAAGCCGATTTTGGGTGATAGTAGTTGATTGGGGATGGCGCAAAACTGTTTCAACTACCAATTCGTCTATCTCCTGCTCGCTTGCAGTAAGCTCTCTTTGCGCAGTCGACAGGCGCTTGTCGTACTCCAACCAGAGCTGCTCCAGCATGCCACCATTTGAAAGGGCGTCAGACAGTTGCGCAAACCGATCGGGCGAGGCTGCGCTAATCGGCTCCAGGAGGGAGATCTTGTGCGTGCAGCAGCATTGCGCCAGCGTCGCGAGACGGTTCTTTTCAGTCTGGCTGAAAGTAAGAATCGGCAATTGTTTCAGATCACCGATTTGAAAGTTGATGGTGGGATTCAGCAACTTAGCGACCGCGCAAATGAAGGACGAGTTCAAGTAAGCTAGCAAGAAGTCTAGTTCGTCCTTGTCGGCGAAGATTGCCGAGCCTCCGACATCGAAGATGCAACCGGCCGGCAATCTTCTGACTGCCAGACCGCGAGTGCCTACAAAGGAAAAGGTCAGACCTTCTTGAAAGTAGAACTGTTCATTTTTTACAACCCAGGCGGTCTTGCCTTTTAGATAAGGGTACGATCTTGCGACTGCCTCCTTAATCGCCGCCCCGTTGTTCTGCCAGTCCACGACGCAGTCGATTGGTGCCCACCAGCGCTCAGAGCCTGCTCCTTTGGCATAAGGAAACCAGCGTTGCCCCAGTTCGGACGCCGGTACTTCCCACCTGTAGCGAATGAAGCGCTTATTGTCGGACGTTGCAAGTCCCTGACGAAGATTGGCAATATCAGCTAATTTAGAACAGTTTGCCAGGAGATCCGGTAGGAAGGAAGGGCACTTGTAGTTAAATGCATTTTTTCGTTGGTTGTTGAAGGAAACTTGTGCCTTGCGATAGACGGAGCCTATTTCGGGCCGTTTGCTCTTTAAAATCAGCTGCTTCAATTGCAGAGCTTTTTCCGGAGCATTTACAAGATCGAAAAAGACTGTTTGCGCGCGTTCTTCCTTCCGCTCCCGGTCGCTTTCTATCACAAGCAGCGCGCTGTTAACCTTCTCGCCGGCTTGAAGTGGAAATACTCCGGGACCGGCCTCGACGATTGTCACAAGTCTTGTCCGGTCGATTAGATAGCGGCGAAAGTCGCCGTAGCTGGGCAGATACATCAAAGAGGATTGACCAATCAAACCCAGCCGGCCACCCGGTCTTAGCAGCTCCAAGCCGCGCCGAATGAAGGCTGCACAAAGGTCTTGGTGGCAGTCGCGGTAGCTCTCCTTAAGAGCCTGTTTCAAATTTCGGTCAAGCAGCTTGCGTCCAATATAGGGAGGATTTGTGACGACAACCTGATATTTGTTAGCGAGCGGATGTTTGTCAGCTTCCATCCAGTTTGATGCCAGGCTGCCTAAGAGATTGTCCCCGGCATTAGCTGCTTGAGTGCAAACGAGCTTGAGACTGAATGAGTCTTCAATGCCACCAAGGCGAATTGTCTTGAGCATAAGGCAAAAGGCGGCGATCCAGAGTGCCGCCGGGTCGATATCGGCGCCGGCTAAGTTGTTGTGGAGGATTGACTGAGCGGCATCCTTTGTCGACCAACCTTCCTGCTCGTACAATTGAATTAACAGGTCGAATGCTCTAAGTAGGAAATGACCAGAACCACAGGCTGGGTCGAGCAAATCGATGGCTGAGGCGGCAACTTGCATCTCAGTGCCGCTTGCGCTGACCAGAAAGTCAAAATTCCTCTTATCAACGGTTCCGGACCATTGCGGTAAAACTGTGTTTTCCAGCAGAAAGTCGACCACCCAATTTGGGGTGTAAAGCTGAGTAAAAGCGATCAGCTGCCTCAGGCTCAACTGCTTATTTGCGGACTGCAGGCTGGCTTGCGACTCGCGTCTGAAGGGAGTCGAGAAAAACTGATAGACGAATCCCAGCGAAGATTCATCGGCCCAGTGTGCGGAGATGCCGGGATCTCCAAGCAGCAACCATGCTTCCATCCAATCGAGCTTCTTCAGCTGGGCCGGTTCCGGCAGGACATTAAGTAGGGCGCTCGGGCAAAGCCGGCGAAATCTTTCGTGCAATTCGACTGCGATGAATTGGAGGTCGGACGAACTCAAGTTGTGCTTGGAGCTGGACTGCGCGTTCGAGCGTGATGAGCAGAGCAAGTCCAGATGTCCGGTGGTGCTCAAGACACGAATCGCCGACAGATAAATCAAGAGGGCGAGCTGTTGAGATTCGTTGGCCGTCAAACTCGGCTGAAGAGTCCCTGTCTTTGATTTAGACAATTGCTCGTTCAAACCGCCGCTGCCGGCAAGCAGCATGCTGGATATTTTGAGAACTACTGCTCTCAGTCCCGAAAAATTGTGCGGCTCTTCTTTCATGCTCCACCGAAACGAAAGTACTTTAATCGATTTAATCCAAGCTTGTCCAAAAAGGAGGCAATTTCGGTAGATACGTTTGTCGCCTCAATGCGGGCAGAGCATTCCCTGGCTGTCATCAATACTGAAATGAACAAGTTTGAATCGGAAATACCTGAAATCGGAAGTTCAGAGTCCACCATGGAATCGGCTCTCTATCTTCAATTCACGGCAATGGATGAAGCACGCCGGCAAAGGGAGATCGTTCGTAATGTGTTCTTGACCAGAAAAGATTCGGACCCGACACCCGGACCTTATGACTCTCTCGCTCTTCCCAAAGCAAACAATGCAGAAGCTAGTGCCGCTATCTTATTTGGAGTCCAACCGAGGGGCTATTATGAGGGGCGGCAGAATATTCTCTTTTCAAACACCAGAGTAGAGCGTTCGAAGAGCTGATTCAGAAAGATCCACCAGTGCCCTTCTCGGGCATAGAGAAGAGCGAGTACTTAGGCCTACTTGCTCTTCTCGACCTTTTTAGCTGGCTTTCGTTAATCTGGTGATGAAATCCAGTGAAAGCATCCAGGCGTCTTCAGCTGCCTCCGGGCGATAATGCTCCCGGCTGTCGTTGAAGAATGCATGCGGTGCATTCTCATATACTTTCATCGTCAGCTGCTTACCGAGGGATTGAATCTGCCCGGCCAGCAAATCCCTGTCCGATTGCGGAATCAAATCGTCAATTCCGGAGAAGAGACCAAGTACTGGACAATTCAGTCCGGCTGTATAGTCGATCGGATGACGTGGCTTTTTGTCTGTGAGTTGGGGATATCTTATACGCCCGTAAAAATCGATTATCCAGCTCACTTTCGGTTCGCTGCCGCCGAACATGTAAGCAATTGCTCCGCCCATGCAGAATCCGAGCGTACCGACTTGGTCCGGCTTCACCGGCTGAGAAGTTATGGCTGTATGAAGAACCGCCTTTAAATCATCAATCAGTTGGGAGTCGGGAATCTCAGACCAGACTTTACGCATTGCATCGAGATTACTGCGTTCGGCTGGCAGTCCGGCCGCACCGGCGAACAAATCCGGGGCGAACACTCGCATAGACTGTTTGGCAAAGCGCCTGGCGACCTCTTTGATGTGTTCGTTAAGACCAAAGATCTCATGAATTAAAATCATTCCTGGGTAAGCTTTGGAGTCATCCGGACCGGTAATGTAGACAGGCAGCTGCCGTCCTGTTCTGTCAATGTTTATCAGCCGTTCTGTAAGAGTAGTTTCGCCGTCGCTTTTCATTGATCTTCCCTTTCGTGCCGTGAAGGAGCGCGCAGCACTGTCGCTTCCCCCGATCGGGTTAGGCGAGCAGGCGGTAGCTTAGCACGGATGTGAGCGGCGAGCTGACACATTTCACGAAGTAAAGCGCCTTGGTGCTATCGCGCTTCTTCACTGGGTACAATCGAAATTGAGACAGATTTCTCGTCGGTTCGACGGGCATGACGAAGGATGGAAGGGCATGAGGGATTCGCAAAAGCTAGATTCGTGTACCCTAGCTTTTGCAGTAGCGGTGTTGCTATTTGGCGCGCCGGCCTTTTCCCAATTGGAGCAAGGTCCTCTCCGCGATGCTCTGCGAGAGACAGTCGAGCAATTCGGTAAGGATGATTCAGTCGAATCAGCGAAAGACTCCGGGTCCATTTATGTTTTTGGGGACTTCAAGCCGGCGCCGAGAGGCTCGAATCTGGTCGCAGTGCCCGTTTTGCTTCCCGGACGAAGTGCCTGGGTATCAGTACTGTCGAGCAACGGTCGTCCGGTTGGCAACGTTTCCGTGCTGGTCGAAGGAGTGCCGTATGCGACGGATGCGAATGGGAT
>CAZSNX010000077.1:0-12240 GCA_964607945.1 uncultured Candidatus Obscuribacterales bacterium | reverse complement strand
GCTAGCTTTCGCTTGTTGAAGGGCAGATTGATACTGCTGCTCTGCTTGCATTCTGGAGAGTTCAGAAGGACTTCTCGCCTGCTCGATTGGAGTGTTCATCGAATTTGCACGATCTCCGTTTCGACTGAATCTCGAAGAAGTGAGCTCTTTCCTAACCGAATTTACGGTGTTCTGCAATTCCACATCGTCAGGGTTGAAACTGAGCGCCAATTCGTATTTGCGTAAGGCACCATAGAGATCACCCTTCTTCTCGTCAATTGCAGCCAGATTGTACATGGCATTCGAATTGCGACCATCCAGCTCGAGCACTTTACTAAAAGTCCTTTGCGCATCACTGAAGCGATTATCCGAATACTCCTTCAAGCCCTGCCGCAACAATTCATTGATGTGCTGCCCGGCAGCCTCACGCGAAAGATCTGGTCGAGCACTCGGCACACCTGAAGTCAGTGGTGCAGAAAGCGGATCGGACGGCGAACCGATTGATCGTCGTGTATTTGATGAACTGGCAGCGGACCCGGTAGGCATATTCATTGCTGGACCAGGAGATAAACCGACAGATGGACCTGACGGTAAGCTGGATGGCGGAGCACCGGCAGCGCCCAATACCTTCCCAACACCATCAAGCCGTTCATTGAAACTGCCTGGCTTAGTCTTGCCAAACAAGCTCGACTCGATAAAATTCAACCGTTCGTCTGTCGACTTCGCTGCATTGGATTTACCAAACATTACCTGCTCGAACTGCTGCAATCGTCCATTTTGGTCCTCCAGTGAATCAGCGAGGGCAGCCGGCAGTGAAATAGCGAAGACAGCAGCTGCCAGAGCCGCCCCGACAGGGCATAGCCGCACAGTCAGACCCAAACTCGTTCGAGCAGCTCTTAAAATCATGTTTTGCCAGGCAGCATTGTACACTTGCAACAGAAGATTAAACGGGATTTCAAAGAGACAACGTCTACCATCTCCGTATACCCAGCTTACTTGACAAGCCCTCATTCGAGCAAATTAGAGACACGAAACTCCTTCGAGCAGTACAAATCGCAGGTTCCTCTTCAAGCACTTCGAATCACGCTCCCGGCACAAGGGCAGCTGCCAAAGCCACCCATACAGCTGCCGTACACACTTCCACTTTCAGGTCAAACACTGATGAGCGCCACAGATAATCCGCTACCTTTTGCGCTTCTTGCCGAATTGACTCATCGCTGCCCGCTTCGCTGTACTTACTGCTCTAACCCGCTTGAATTGCTTGCGCAATCAGCCGAGCTGACGACGGACCAATGGTTTGAGGTTTTGGAGCAAGCTCAGGCTTTAGGCGTCGTTCAGGTTCACTTTTCCGGTGGCGAACCACTGGCTCGAGCAGACATCGAGCGAATCGTCGGCCGCGCTACAGAGTTAGAGCTGTACAGCAATCTAATTACAAGCGGTCTTGGGCTTACCGACTCCAGAGCACAGAGATTATCTGAAGCCGGTCTGAATAACGTGCAATTGAGCATTCAGTCATCAGACAGACAGATCTCAGACAGCATCGCCGGCATTGCTGCCTTCGAACAAAAGAAACGCGCAGCCGAGTCAATCCGCCGAGCTGGACTACCGCTCAGCATGAATGTCGTTCTTCACAAAACGAACCTGCATCAAGTCGGAGAAATCATCGACCTATGTCAGGTCTGGGGCGCCGAAAGATTAGAGCTGGCAAACACTCAATACTACGGTTGGGCACTTCTCAATCGTGAAGCGCTGCTGCCCAGTCCGCTCGACCTGGCACTAGCAGAAACTATCTATCAGCAGAAAAAAGCTCAGCTTGAAAATAAGATGGAATTATTGTGGATACTTAGCGATTATTACGAGCAGTTTCCCAAAGCATGCATGGGAGGTTGGGGTAAGTTACAGCTCACAGTGACACCAGATGGAACGGTTCTGCCGTGCCCTGCAGCAAAAGATATAACGTCAATCCGATTCGAGAATATTAAGGAGCAAAATCTAGATTGGATCTGGAATGAAGCTGAGTCTTTCAGTCAATTTCGCGGCGTAGATTGGATGAAAGAGCCTTGTGTCAGTTGCGAAAGAAAAGAGATTGACTTTGGAGGATGCCGATGCCAAGCCTTCCTTCTCACCGGCGACGCTTTCAATGCAGATCCCGTGTGTACTAAGTCACCTGACCGAAACACGATAGAACAAGTGCTCGCCAGTTCAGCCTCGGCAGTCGCTCCCTCCAAGCCCAATGCAAGATTCAGGGGAGATGCTGAGCATTGATACCTTACAAGCGTAAGGCGCGTTATTTAAGAGCATTCTTGAACTTACTGAAGAGCATTCTTTACGAATCTAACAGTCTCCTGATGTCCACTGCTGAAGCCCTTAAGCAGATTCGTAAACCAATCCAATTGTACAGTTGTCCATTCACGGTTCGAACTCCTTTCCGTAAGGAGCATCTGCATCGCAACCACCACATCGCTTGGGGTCATTTCCTCGAACTGATGAGTGCCAAGATTGTCACGACACCACACCTTGAACTCAAAAACCGTGTTGTGAACCGAGTCAGGCTTGGTCAGGGAATTGCTCGAAGCAGCTTGCGAACTCTGTGTGACAACGTTTGTTGCAGGTTTGGACTCCAGCAGCTCCTCAGCAGTTTTCCGCCGCAAGCGCGCCATCAGATCGTCGATAACCGGGAAGTAATTATCACCCGTCCTAGTGCCGATTAACCGTCCTGATTCTTGAACTGCATCTCTGACTCTCTCCAATAGCTGCCTTTCGGAATCACGCGGGAATTTAGCGCGCAATTGCTTCATTCGGGCTTCGGAAAGACCGTCCGCAATTGCTTTCAGGTCGAACATTCTAGAGCGGCTTTCATTAAGTATTCGCTCGATATTCTCTCCGACGTGGATAACATTAGCTGATTCTTGCAGGTTGATCAGCCCATCCTTGAGCGAGACATTGCTTTTTGCTGTAACCATTGGTCTCTCGAGCTTTCCACCCAGCGCCCGCCTCGAGGCAAAATCTAATACAGCATCGTCAGCACAATGCCTAACCTGCTTGTTGAACTCCGGAGGAGCAGGCTGCTTTGCAGACTTGGCTTTCTCATAACCGAGAGCGCCAGACTCCAAGACATTGGCATAATCATGGAATAAGGTTCTCTCTGGACTGCCAGCACGATGACTGTTAGCTTTCTGACGCAGCCATGTCACAAAGGTCTCGATCTCCTTCTTAGTCACTGCCGAATCTGAAGAGGGGAACAACGAAGGAAACGGCGCTTCTCGTAAATTCAGCAGCATCGGCTTAGATGTAAGCCTCCTAAGTCTGGCAGTCAAATCAAATTCAAACTGACTGACCGCATCTCTGATTGCAAACGGCTCGGATGGATCCCGCTTTAGAGCTCCCATTGCATCGATCCACTTAGGCTCGAAGCGAATGACACCATCGGCCCTAATTGCCGCGATGTTCCTCTTTTCGGAATTCGACGTCACATCAAGCGGTGTGAATTCGCCGCTCATCTTGTTAATGAGCAAAAAGTCGCCGCCGACCTGATCGGCACCGGAGCCAAGAGTGGTTGGGTAGACTTCCCAGTCTCTACCTATTTGCCCCGCCTTCTTCAACTCATCCAACTGATTCTTGACTATCTTGAACATATCGACCTGCAATGACTCCCCACCCTTGCCGCCGTTCTTATCCAACTTTCTAGCCAAGATTCGATTGAATTCCAGCAACTTGTCTGCCTTTTCGTCGAATATCTCGATCAGTCGTTCGAAAGTTATTCCAGGTCGTTGGCCATTCGAAGTCGCGCGACCGGCACTTTCCATCAGACCGGTCGATTCGCGTGAGCGCACATGCGAGAGACCGGTTGCTTGATGAGTATCCGTTGCAGAATTTCTAGCCATGGACAGGTCTTCTGCAGTAGCCCCCTGTTTGAGTGAGCGCAGCCGGGCTCGCTCTCCTGCTAGCCACGCTTCTTTCTCGTGAATGCCTGCAATGTAATCCTCGTAAGCAACCATTCTGGACTTATTGATATCACCCATACGCCGCTTGAGAAGCGTAGAGAGAATCTGATCGGCCTCCTTTTTCGGCCAATCAACATCCATCAAATTCACTGACGATGGATACAAGAACTCATACTGCTTCTTCATCAACTGAGCAACTTCCGGTGGTGGCGTTTTTGTTCCGAACAAGTGCTCGGAAAGAACGCCGTTGTCATTGCGCAGTTTCTCAACCAGTTTGAAAGCGCCGTTAGGATCTTCAGACCTTTGCAATGCTGCCAGTTCCCGGCGCGTCACCCGGAAGTGATTGCCTAACTCATTATAAGCGTCACCAAGCGGTGCATTGGACTTAAATGCAGCAGCCATAGCCTCAGTTCTTTGCAGCTCTTTCGGCGAAAGAATGCGGCCACTGCGTATGGCGCATACTTTATCCAGGAGTTCCGGAGTCACCTGTGTGCCGGAGATTTCGCTAAACATTTCTCTGACCAGTGCGACATCATCTGCTGCGAGTGAATACAACTTACGACCGACTTTCTGCTCCACGCGATCCATCGCCAAACGAGCCAATTGAGTTACTTGCTCGTGATGAACGAACTCGTGATACATCGATTCGATTAGTTGCGATGTATTCTTGGCATTAAGCACTGCTCCTTCACGCAGATTGATTAGGCCGCTAATGTAACTGGCTTCGGCAGATTTCATATCCGCTTTCAACTTTACAGATACCGGCGGAAGATTTCTGGAGGCAGCAAACTCATTGAGAACTTGCTCAATGCCGGCGCGACGCTCATCCAAGAGGCTGAGCAGCTCTTTGCGCGCACCTGCAAATGGTTGGCGGTACTTCAACAGATCATCCAAAATCGTAAGCTTGCCGGCTGCATCCGAAGCCGTCAACTTACCCTTTACGACCAATTGATCGAGAGCTTCTTTTACGGCAGCGCGATCTAACATCTCGGAATGCCGAAGAGATCCAAGGATCTCCGGAACCAGCTCATTCTGGTACCGGGTTAGCGCATTGTCCACTGACTTGGCGAGATTGTTCATCTGCGTTTCCAGTCCGGTCAGATCTCTGGACCAGTTCGACGTCAGGTTCAAAGTTTTTCCAATCAACTCGTCGATCGGTTGATCCTGCACCAGATCGGTCAGATGAGGACGAACCTGTTCGTATAGCCTCAATCGATCCTGTGGGCTAAGCTTGTTGATTTCACGCTCAGGAAACCAGAGCGCATCATCAGTATGTCCACTAGCAGAGTGCCTGGCAGTGCTATCGGTTCTGATATCGGCTGCTTCGACCAAGCGCTCTTGCTCGACCGGCTTATTCAATCTTGCGCCGGCAATCATTGCGCTCTCTCCAGCTTCAGCGCCGCTTGCAAACATTCGCTTCACACCCTTAGCAGCGACACCAACTACAGGAGCGCCGATATGAAACACTCCGGTAAACAGCGCACCACCTGCGCCACCGGCAATCCCCGCATCTTTCATGCGAGTGCCCAGCGCGTCAATGTTGTGGGAGAAGCTAAGCTTTGAATTGTAGTCGAGCGGAAAGGCGACAAGTTGGGAACCTGAGCTTGCCGTCGCACCGACAACGGAATTGCCTGCGGTTTCGGTTGCGAGTCTGCGTCCACCTTGAAAAATGGAAGTTAGCAGAGTTCTCTCTCCTTGCTCCAGAGCTACATTGAATTGCTTTGCAAGAAGTCCTGTCACTTGCCCTACGGCTGCTTTTCTGGCTTCTCCAGTCAACTCCGCACTGACTACTCCTTCGGCCACTCTAACGAAATCGGCAGCAACTAGGTCTCTTCCAGACACGAGTGCTTCGCGAGTTACCGATGCCAATGCCTTTCTGCCCGAGACTTCATAACCTTGCTTGAGGATGGCAGTCTCCATTCCATCAACGACAAGCTTCGAGCTCAAACCGGCAAACGCCTCGGCGGCAGCAGTCTCTCCAATCTTGAAGGCAGCAGCGAACTGGGCCGGACCGATCATTGAAAGCCCAGTCATGAACGCACCTTCTAAAGTCAATTTAGCAATCGTTCTTGAATCGCCGGCGAAATCATTTCCTTCAAGAGCAGCAGTAGCACCAACCTTGAATAAACCTCCGGCGGTGGCTATTGCAGCAATGGACGTTAGACTGGCTCCACCGCTGAGCGGAGCAGCGGCAAGACTGCCGGCAATGAGGGAAGCATTGACCAAACTATCGGTCATTTGTCCTTTCGAGTCTCGATATGACTTCAAAGCGTGTGCATACTGCTCGACTAACTCCTGCCTCCTTTCGGCTGGAACGCTTTCGAAATTCCTGGCATACTGGCCGCGAATCGCCGCGTTCTGGTTAAGGGCGCGCTCGAGATCGGTACGGCTGCCATCCCAGTAGCCAGCTGCCATGATGGCATCGCCCAGACCAGTGCGACTCTTCATCTGACCATTGAGAAGATCGTAGAAGTCCTGACGCCCATCGAGCTCAGCCGGTGTAAGCAAATTTCGACAGGCAGTTCGCTCTTCCTCGGCGACCTTTAATAACAGATCATCGTCAAGACTGCGTCCATACTTGGCTGCATAAGAATTCTTCAGTTCCTGAATGCGATCAGATTGCCCGGCAATTTGCTGTAAACTCGCCCGCAATTCGCTGTAGCTGCTTCCACCGTCGAGCACAAAAGAGCGAACCTGATCGGACAGCTCAACCTTTCCCTGCCGAGCCACGGACTCCAGGACCTTGCGCTCATCGCTATTGAAACGGGCAAGCGCTTGATCCCGCAGTAGCTTGTTCTGATCGCCGGCGTGACTTAAGAGGTTCTGGCGTTCAGCCGGCGATGCCTCAGCAACTACCTTGTATGCCAGGTGCTTTGAGGAAGCCAACTCAAGTTTCTGCTCAAGCGGCAATTCGCCGGATTGCATCAATACTTTCACATAGTGCTCGTATACCGCTCTGTCTCCGCTCACCGGCGCTTCTGATTGGTGAATTGCAGAGGTCAGAGCACTTTCCACATACAGTCTCAGCTCCTGATCAGCGCTGCTTTGCGGATTGCGTAATCTACCGAGCAAACTGGAATCTTTCTTGCAAGCTGCCTCGAAATCATGGACCAGAAGATCCGCAGGCGCACCCTTTATCGAATCCAGCAACAACTTCTCAGTGCCATCGAGAGCCAACTCCTGGCCAGCTGAGACTCTCGACAAAAGCTGTTTGGCAACCATTCGCTCCGGCCCTGCGGTAAGCGTGCTGTTGATTTTATCGTCCAGTTCTTTTCTGAACTGAGCGTTCGTTCGATACTTTTCTTGTTCGTCCTTGCCCATTATGACGATTGCATCGATTATCTTGCCTCCGTCATGATTAGTTCCGCCAAACCACCCCTGTCGTGTTTCGTCCTTAATTGTCCCGGTAACAGTTCGAGACTCTAATTTGGATTGTTCATATGTTTCAGCTTTTGCTTTTCGATCTAATAGCGCATCAGCCCGCTTCTTCTCCGTGATCGTAGCGAATGTTCCGAGACACAGATCGATATCACGGCGGAAAGTAGGATCGGACTTGAGGCGCTTCCAATCCTGCTCGCTCATCTTTTCAATTCTTGAGAGCAAATCACCGGTATCATGCCCCTGTCCGATTCCGGTTATCCAGAACCCTTCGCTGTGAGATTCCGCCAGATTCGAAATAAGCGATCCTTTTCTTATCAGCTTGTCTTCAAGCAGACTTAGTTCACGTTTGTTTCCGGCTGCCTGCTCCAGAGCCTCATGCACCTTGTTATAGAAACTCAACTGGCGCTGCTGTTCCTCTCCCGAAGCATCCTTTTGAGACAAGGCTAATTCTCGACCTTTTGCATAATCATTGCGTTCACCTTCACTGGCATTCAACAATGATTGCGCGAGATGCTCCTTATTCGTGTGATACCAGTGAGCAGAATCCTCGTTGGCGATCGTCGCCAAACTTATCCGCCCGTCGCGCACAAAATCCTTTGCATGCACCAGATCCGCACCACCAAAGGCGGCTTCCAGCTGTTGAACTCTACCGGCTAACGCGGTGCGCGCTTCTATTGCCGCTGGAGTCTCGCCTCTCAATGCTTCGCCGAGCATATCGATGTTCTTGGCTTGAATCGCAATATTAGCCAGGGCAAGCTGATCTTGAGCGCTGCGCTTATCGACGCCATTCTTACTCAAGTCGGCATCTTTCAAGTAAATCTTGAGCACGTCTCTCGTTTCAACGGAAAGGTTGCTGTCAGCAAGTATCGTCTCTCGCAATCCTCGTCCGAACTGCGCACGATAATCTCTATCGAGATCGACAAGTTGCAGCGAATTCAAACCTGCAATCGTTTCCCGAACTTGCTTATCAGCAGATGCGCGCTCGACATCAAGATGCGAGTCTCTATATCTTTCAACCAGAAACTTACCTGGGTTGAGAATATCTGCAGCAACGTGAGACATGCTCCAATCATTGTTTGCGGCATGCCGGCCCGCGGCTGAATCAAGCTTCACCAGAGCCACGTTAAGCTGACCGGCGTCATTGGTGCGACCGTCTTGGCGATTGAGCATCGCCTTTGCGCGAGCGCTTGTCTCTGCATTCAATCGCTCATTTAGATCGCGACGCAACTGATAGAAGTTGTTTTCGCTGCCGCCGAACTTTTGTGCATACACTTTCTCGAGCGCTGACCGGTCAGCCTGATTCAATGGGTCTAACTCACGAAAGATTCTCTCTGCATCGGGATTGGCCGAGCCGGCTCCCCACAGGCTTCTGCGATTCAATGCCGCGTGGAGCGCTTCCGCCTTTTTCAAAAGTGCGTTTTGCTCCAGAGTCGCGGCCGCCCGTGGCTTAACTCGCTCGGAGTTATCAACCTCCGGACTGCCAAAGTGCGCTCTTATGGCCTTAAGAGCACCGGCATCGCCCGGCTTATGTGCCAGCTGGCTCAAATTTGCCGCCGCTGACTGCTCAGCCGCCCGATCGTTCTTCGCCTCTGAGCCGAAACCTTTGTCGCCACCGTTATCTTCAGTGAAATAACTTATGTCGAGTGCCATCACTTCCCCCAGGGTATGCCCGAATCAGCATTCGGTTAACTGCCATCATTGGTTGACTGGGCGTAAACCCAGAGCTAGTTATCCCGGTAGCGGATAACTCAGTCCAACTTAGGCTCCTGAGAGCGTGTCAGTTTAATTTTTTGGTCCAACCAAAGCAATCAATGACGAGCTCCCAGCCTTGCTCGACGTCCTGGCGTATTATTGTTCGATTGCCGGGGGGCTGTCATTGGGGAAACTACGTACCGATCAAAATCTCTCAAACCCTAACAGGGATGGACCCCGATCCAGGCAGCTATGATAGATGCTGATGGACCAACGGGGGAGTGGAGATGGCAGTTAAGCTCATTTCTTTGATTTTATTGGCATCAATTTTGTCGGCGTCCAATCCATTGTCGAGCTCCGCTGCACAACAGGTCGGCTGGATTCTTCAACAAACAGGTCAGATTGAAGGCAAACAAACCGCCTATTTCAGTCCTTATGGCATGCGTTTAGAGACCGCAACTTACTTAATCATCGTTTCGGCTCCAAAGTATGTAGCCAAAATCTATAACACCAAATCAAAATGCTACTTCGAAAAGGCATACAAAGACTTCAGGCTCAAACTGACGCCGATGGGCAGCAACCCGGCCCAAACCGAGCGCACATTTGGCAGCTCTGGAGCAATAGCCAGCTTAAGAGCGCGGCAAGTCTTTGTGGAGAAGAAAAAACGCAATCAGAAAGTCGAATTTTGGGCTACACCCGATATTGCCATCCCCCAGCAGCTCATAGATTGCTGTGCCGGATTGTATGAACTGCCGGGAGACTGCGGACTGCCCTTGAGAGTAATACGAAATTATGGCAATGGCAGTCGTTCGGTCATCCTCGATACTCTAAGCTCGAAGCAAGCTTATTTACCGATTTCAACCTGGCAGGAGCCTACCGGCTACAAGCAAGTTAACGACGAGATGACTGTTCTGACCGGAGACATCAACGCCGACGATCTTCTTAAAAAGTAATCAAGGCAGCAAGTACAAGCAAACAGCTCAAATATTTCCGGCTTACAAGGCTAAACTCCAGGTCGACACCCGAAAATTTGACAGGTGTTTTATTAGACGACCGCTACCAGATTCTGGCACTGGAGGGTCAGATCGGAGGATTTACAGTATATACAGCTCGGCATCAGCTGATGGGAAAAAACGTGCGGGTTAAGGTACTGCCCCCCGAATTGTTCAAGAGTGCAGAGCAGCTGGATGAATTTAGGCGAACCGCCAAAATTCTTTGTTCGATCGATCATCCGGCATTCTTAGCAGTTCGTGACTTTGGAGTATATGCTGATATTGCTCCGTATCTCGTCGTTGACCATTTCGACGGCAAGACTCTAGCTGAGTTGATTAAGTCCGAAGGTCCGCTTCCTGCAGGCCAAATCATCAAGGTGGGAGCTCAAGTTTGTGATGCGCTTGAATACTTACAATCCAGCGGGCATCGAGCACCGCTGCTCAGCCCTCAAGCGCTGATAGTAGAAACTGGTGACAGCTCCTACCAACAAATTAGACTTAGCCAATACGAGTCAGCGGGTCATTTCAATGGCAGCGACACAGTTGATCTCGCAGGCTCGCGATACTTAAGTCCCGAACAATTTATAGGAAGATTACCGGACGAAAGATCGGCTGTTTACTCGTTGGGTTGTATCTTGTACGAATGTTTGTCGGGCGAACCACCGTTTGCCGGCGACGATATCGATCAAGTCGCCCAACACCACATTTCAGGTGAATCGTCTACATTTAAGGAACCATCGGCATTAGCCGGCACATCCAGGAAATTGATTTCGATTGTTGCAAAGGCGATGAATAAGAGCCCCAAAGCTCGTTATCAGTCGCTCAAAGAATTGAAGGCCGCGCTCGAAGAGTTGGAGGAGCTGGCTGCGCGCGAAAAGCCCGAGAGCACAAAGCGCACCCTCATGCTGCCGCTCACACTTGTAATTGTCTTGCTTTTATCATGCTTACTGATTTGGTCGTTTACAACTCCCGAAGGCAAGTTGTTTGCCAGTAAACTCTCGCTGACAATCATGGAATTGGCCAGTCCATCTGGATCAGCAAACACAATCAATCTACGTCAAAGTTTAGCTGAGCAGTCCCTAGCAATCGGTGACATATCGCAAGCACGAAGTTACTATCTCTCCTTGATGCCGTTGCTTGAACAAAAATATGGCGCAATCTCCGAAGAAGTTGCGGACCTTCTCAGTCATCTAGGCGAACTGTCGCTCAAACTCGGAGATAGACAGGAGGCGGATCGCTACAACATTACAGCAGCGAGCAGATACAAAGATTTGGCAATCTCCGGTATTCGTCTAAAAGATTCAACTCGTGCATTCAGATTGCGAAGCAAGGAAGCAAGCGTCCTTGCAAAATGCCAAGGGAAGAAAGAGCGAGAACGAAGCGACGCACTCTATTGCGCGGCAAGTATAGCGGAAGAGCAACAGAACTACAGCGCAGCTCTTAAGCTAATTCAGGAGAAAATCGACTTCGATAAGCAGTGTGCCGCTGCTGCGAAATCGCCCAAATTGCAGAGGAAGTGGCAAGAGATACAGGCGTTTGCTCTGACCAAGAAGGCCAGCATTCTCGTGAAGGTAAATCAGTTATCCCCAGCAGAGGGTCTCTATCTCGAAGCTTTGGAGTTATTCGGCGAATCGGCCGCTCCTGTCGATAAATCATATGCGCATGAGGGAATTGCTGATCTCTATTCAATGAGGCAGCAGCAGGATGAAGCCGAACAGCACATGAAGCAATGCCTGGCGCTAAGGCACTCCGTTCTGAGAGCCGACGACCCACTCATTGCACTTGGGGAATGGAAGATTGCACTCATTTACAGAAGCAAAAAGCAATACTTACTTGCACTGAAGTACATGCAAGATTTCCTGCAGCATTATCGAATCAAAGGTGGACCAATTACAGCAGCCCACCAGGCGCTCTACGAAGATCTGCAACAGCACGTTAGAAAGCTGTCAGATCAGCAGCAACCTAATTCTCGTGATAGCCGAGAGTGACCAGCAAACAAGGCCCACCGTAAATAATGTTGATCCCGGCTTTCTCTGCTTTCTCAACTGCAGCCGCGCTCTCGGCTCCCGGTTGCAACCAGATATTTTTCACACCGGCTGAGATGGCATTTTCCACCACTGTTAGAGTCACCGCCGGCGGTGTTATAACGGAGATCGAATCGGTTGGTTCGGGCAGCGACTTAAGATCGGGAAAGACTCTGTTTCCGAGAATTGTAATCAACCGCGGATTGATTGGATAAACATTCTTGCCAT
>CAZSNX010000076.1:0-12247 GCA_964607945.1 uncultured Candidatus Obscuribacterales bacterium | reverse complement strand
GCATCGCCTTCAGAACTACTTCTTCAACCGCCGTTGGAATGTACAAGTCGGGCCGGCTTGCACGCAACGAAGGTGTTGGCTCGTTCATAAGTCTGGTCATAATTTGCATTAAGTTCTTGCCGTTAAACGCATGGCGACCAGCCAAACATTCGTAGAGAACAGATCCCACTGAAAATACGTCGGAGCGCGGGTCAACCGATTGCCCGCTGCACTGCTCTGGGCTCATGTAGACGGCTGTTCCCCAAACCTCGCCCATTCGAGTCAGTCGTCGGGATTCGTCAGTTAACTTAACGATGCCGAAGTCGAGCACTTTGACGAAGTCCTGACCGCGGGCTCCGTTAACGAGCATAATATTTTGTGGCTTTATGTCGCGATGAATCACTCCCATTCGATGTGCGTACCCAAGCGCTCTGCAGACTTGAACAAAGATCGAAACCGCCCGGCGGTAATCCAGTTGTCGTTCTCTTTTCACGACGGAATCGAGAGTTTCGCCATCGACATACTCAAGAACGAAAAAAGGCTCCCCACTCGGCAATCGGCCGAAGTCGTAGAGCGTGGTCAAATTCGAATGGCTCAGACGGCTCAGCACCTTCGCTTCTCGTTGAAATCTGTCTACAACGACCGGATCGTCAATGAGCTCGAACGGGAGCAGTTTAAGGGCAACAATTCGGTCAAGTTGATCTTGCTGGCATTTGTAGATGACTCCCATTCCCCCACGACTGACGATTGAGACTACTCGATAGCGGGCTGCTACGACTGTTCCAATCAACGGATCCGACGCAGTCTGCTGCGCCGGTTTGATCGCCGGGGTATAAGTGCGAAGTGGCAGCCGGCCGGTTTGAGAGGCTGAGGCTGGAAAGGTCCGGCGGAACACTGCTTGCTTGTTAGTCATTGCTTGTGCTCAAGCGCTCCGGAATTCGAGAAGCTAAAGACGATTATATCTGTGCGGAAGCTACGAGTTTTGCTTGTTTGTTCGGATTGAAACCACCTGCAAATGTCAGTTTACCCCTTGTCTTGGTGGGTAGATTAATAAAAGGTATCTCGATTCAGGCGATACTTTCTTAGTGCCGAACCGATCACGACACATTGGAGTGGGCTGAAAGATGTCAGAAGAGAATTGGGGCGAAGACCCGGAGCCAAAAAAGGCGGAGGAGGGCGAGAAGCAGGAAGGCAATCGGTCTTACCGTGACATCTTGCTGTCGTCTCTCAAACACAAGTCTGGAAAGTCAGCCGCCAATTTCGTTGAGAAATTGGCAAACGATACACAGCAGGCGCTCGGACGCCAATCCACACTCAAGCTGCCGGGTACGTTTAGAGACCTGTCCGTGCAGGAGAGTGTGACTTACTGGATGGACCGGATTTTCGATCTCTTCCTGGACTTTTCATACGACTTCAACGCGGCAGTCGAGGGCACTAGCCTCGAAGTAAGCTGCGACAGACCGGTGCTTTTCCATGATGTCGTGCGCGATCGCAAGTGGAGCGATGTTAGTGAAACCAAGGTCTGGTCGTTCAAGGGCTCAATCTCTACCTTGGTCTGGAGTCTGATTCTGCGAGGCAGCAAGGACAATATTCAGGCGTTTATCGTACCGAAGGATCAGATCATTGCGTTGAGTGGGGCTCAGTCATTTTTTAAGCCATATCTGGAGTTGACGGCAACTGTCGATCGCGGCACCGTTACTTGGATGATCGATCAAGCTGAAATACCTTTTGAAAGAGCCGATGAAGTTGCGCAAGATCTGTTCGGAGCCTTGATCAGAGTATCGAGATCGGAGCAGGAGCCGGAGGAAAGGTCTCATCTACATGCCAGCTCGCACAAAGAGCCGCCGCCGATTCCGCATCAGAGTCTGACCGGTAAGTATAAAGTTTTCGCATCGCAGGCCGAGCAGAGCGAAAGTATGAAATTGAGTTTCAGTCCGGATTACATCTCCAAGCGAAACGATCTCTTGACTCTGACCGGAGCATACCCGAAAGCCGGCAATGCTGCTGCCGACGCTAAGAATGCAGGCAAGAAAGGCAGCGAATCGCCGCAGGTAGATAAGGACTTGGCCAAAAACAATTGCGATGCGACTGTGGCGGAAGCCGGCACAGCGCCATTTCCGGTGCCCGATTCATGCGCTTCGTCACTTAGTTCGACTCCCGGAGAATCCAAGGCGGTGGGCACAAGCGTCTCGGCTGCGGTGAAGGAAGAGCTTGCCGAGAAGGCACCGCTGGTGGAGACGAAAGATCCCGAAGATAAAAGTGGAAAGTCTGCTACTGTTGAAATGGACTCGCTGTCCGAAAGTGGAGGTGATGATCTGATGGTGGACGGTCAGGATATTGATGTAAACCAGGCTTGCGATCTGCTCGTCAAGATCATCGATCGTGATCTGGAGGGCTTGGCCAAGGCGGGAGCTGAAGCCTTCACAAAGAGAGATATGAAGGCCGCCGAAGATGCGATGAAGCGAACATCTAGCTTGAATGCATTTCGCGAGCAATTATCTACCCTGGTAGCGCAGTGGAAAGAGCAGCTTTAGATGCGTTTCGCGGCGGATGCTCAGTAGGCTTCGCGTAGGCGTCTCAATTGCTGATTGACCCGGTCTCTGGAAAGACCGGTGTGTTCGCAGAAGGCTTTCCAGCCCACCTCAATTACTTCTTCCCAATGAGTCATGAAAATGTCTCGATTGAGGTAATCCTTGCCGAGCTCGTATGAATAATCTGCCAATATTGCTTTGGCCATGTCATGTTGAACCATATGTTGCAGGTCGAACCACTGGTCTTCGACCGCCAGCTCGAACAGAGTGGCAAGAAAGACTTCTTGTTGATAGCGATTTTCAGCCAGCTCTCGCAATCGGTTGTCCATAAGAACTCCCACTAATCCGAGCTGCAACCCGCTGGTCGTTCGTCTTCTCCTAACATCGGACAACGGTTCACTGGCTTACCCTTCAGGGTATCATAAAGATTTGTTAAGGGCGCAACCTGCCTCAAAAATTTCATCTTGCTAACTTTCGAAATGGCTGTTGATTGCCGTCCTATAATTGCTCTGCCTGCACTATTCTCGGGGAGAGCGCCTTGTGTCCAGCTTCTTCTATCGTAACCTGAAACGAACATACCCAACCATCCAGTCTGCCAAAGGGGTCTGGGTGAGCGACACCGATGGCAATACCTATCTCGACGGTTCGAGCGGGGCAATTGTTGCCAATCTCGGTCATGGCGTCAGGGAGATTAACGACGCTATCGGCCAGCAGCTTTCTCAAGTGGCGTTTGCTCATACTTCTCAATTCGTTTCGCAGGCCGGTCTAGCCCTTGCTGAGAAGATTGTCGCGCTCACGCCTGACGGGTTTCGCAGCGGTGCGCGCGCATATTTTACCTCCGGCGGATCTGAATCCGTCGAGACTGCCTTGAAGTTAGCTCGTGCCTACTGTGTCGAGATCGGTCAGTCGGCAAGAAGCACGGTGATATCTCGCCGCAACAGCTATCACGGCAGCACCCTGGGCGCTCTCTCCGCTACCGGGCACCCCGCTCGGCGTCGACCGTACCTGCCGATTTTGATGGAGCAACCCCAGATCAGTCCCGTCTATCCTTACCGCTGCCGGTGCGCTACACAAGGAGTGTGCCAGTCGGCAGAATGTACTGTTGCGCTTGCCGGCGAGCTCGAGTCCGCCATCCTGGCGGCGGGGTCCGAAAAGGTACTTGCATTTATCGCAGAACCGGTGGTGGGAGCCGCTCTCGGTGCTGCCGCTCCGGGTCCGCAGTATTGGAGTTGCATTCGAGAGATTTGCACCAAATACGGTGTCTTGTTGATCGCTGACGACGTGATGACCGGACTCGGTCGAGTCGGAGGCAATTTCGGACTTGATCTCTGGGGGGTGGTGCCGGATGTCATTTGTTTGGGCAAAGGATTATCTGCTGGTTATATGCCACTAGGGGCGGTGCTCGCCTCCGGGCGGATTGTCGACGGATTTGAGCGCAATAGCGGGGTCTTTGAGCATGGATTTACTTATAGTGGGCATCCCGTGGCCTGCGCGGCCGGTGTTGCCGCGCTCGATTGCTTGATAGAGCGCGGCTTGATTGCCAAAGTAGCAGAGCGCGAGTCGGAGCTGTTTGCCGGGCTCGAGCAACTTCGCCGATTCGACCTGGTGGGCGATGTGCGCGGTCGCGGCTTTCTCGCCGGCATCGAATTGGTGCGCAATCGCAAGACTAAGGAGCCGTTGGATCCGTCTGTCAAAGTGTCGCAGCTTTTGTCGAAAGCAGCTCTTCAGGCTGGCTTGTTGATATATCCTGGTTCGGGCTCAATTGACGGACAGAAGGGCGACCATGTCATAATTGCTCCGCCGTTTACCATCAGCGCCGAAGAGATGCAAGAGCTCTTCAGAAGGCTGGCGATATCCGTGGAGTCTGTCATGTCCGAACTGGCGGCCCAGGTCTGATCAAAAGCGGCAGTCGTCCGGTTGAAACGCCGGTAGGCCTATTTGATACAACAATTGTAGGGACGATGCATCCTGGAGGCGCGGGGCGTCTCGCCCGCTTCAGCGTGGGCCAGATGCCCGCGCCCCCAGAGAGATCTGTATTGGGCCTGAGCTTCACAGGGAATAAGCAGGGGAGAGACCCAGCAAGACCAATGGACAAACACATTTCGTGTCAGCTCTGCTCGATTACCAAACTCCCGCTCGGATCGTCAGGCGCATCCGATCGTTTCTGGTCGCTGCTTCGCTGACTGTATCGCCGGGATATTGCCAGGCGGAACAATCGTTACTGCTCTCGATTCAGGCTCTGGAGCAAACTGTCGGTTCGCCTGTGGATTCACGACTATCGGCAATCGAGCGACTAGCGGCGCTCGAGCGCAGAGTCTACGGGCAGGCTAGAAGTGGATCATTGCTCAAAAGGCTGGCTGACCTCAAACAAAGTTTGCTCGGTGCTCCGGGCATCTCTTCCCAGCCTGGGAAGATGCCGCCTAAAGCAGAGGCTGCCTCACCGTCAATTCAGCCCTTGGAGCCTAGCAGGCAAGCTCACCAGTCGAGCCCGTATTCTCGACCTCTGCGCGATGATAGCTATCGCAACGCACCGCCGGCAGGACAAACTGGCTATCAACCAGGCGTGGAATCTTTATCCAAGAAACCCTCAGCCGAGTCGCTGGTTGGCTCCGAGTTCGAGCGAGATCCTTTGAAAATGGTCAATCTGGCTGCTCCCAGATTCTTTCGGATCGATCCGGCGGACGGAAAGGTCAAGACCAGCGGTGACTACTTCCCCAATGTTCTGAAGGCCACCAGAGGAAAGATCTTTCGTTTCAAAACAATGCCGATACCGGTTTACATTACGCCGACTGAAGATCGCGAATACACCAGCTCAGTTGTGCTTGGTTTTGAGAGTTGGGAGGAACAGACAAAAGGATTAGTGCGCTTCGTTCAGGTCGGCGATCCTGAAAATGCCCGGATCAAAGTGACTTGGAAACACCTCGGCATCTCCCCGGATGATACCGGTTGCACGCTTGGTGCCCATACCATTACGAAATGGAAAACTAAATCGCCCGGCTCGTTATCTATTCTTAGTGTCGCAATGGTGCCGGTTCCAATCTACATCCCCAAAGTTGGACCGAGAGTGGCTGTGCCACCACAGATAATAGAAGTCAATTTGGATTTGCTGGCTAGTAAGGAGGCTGATGTTCGCTATCTGCTGTTGCAGAATATTGTTACTCATGAATTGGGACATGCACTGGGAATTCAAGGGCATAGTGCGGCGCGAACCGACATGATGAATGAGATTACCGACGAGCATTCCAGACTTTCACCAAGGGATGTAAGCACGCTCGAAAAGCTCTACCAGCAGAAAGTCGATATACCGTTGTAACAGATATTGCCGAACACGCCTGCTCGAAGTTGCCGAGAACTATTTGCCGGCACTTACTTTAATGACTAGCGAATTGAGAGTCCGAACTGATGTTGCTATTGATAGCGATATGGCGAGATTCCGAACTTGGATCGCGATTGCTCGTCTAATGACTGAATGGACAAATTTAATTCTTCAAGAGCTTGCTTGCGTTGCAAGAGCTGGGCGGCGATCGGCTGTCCGGTTTGGGCATCGGTAGCCAGGAGATTCTCCTGCACTTTCAGGTAGTCTATAAACAGGTTGCCAGCAGTCACGAAGTACCGGTAGAAACCTTGTTGGAGCTGAGAAGTTTCTTGCATGACCGGTAATTGCTTCATTGCTAAGGATGCTTGCCGGTATCTACTGACCATTCTGGTCAAAAGATTTTTCGCCTCCAGCTTCTCCTGTCCTGGGACGAAAATTGCGGTTATCTTGGATAGGAAATAATCGGCTTGCTGCCGTTCTTGCGGTGACATCTGAGCCTGACGCCTGATCTGATCGTACTTGGCAAACCACTGCGCGATTGCTGAGCCTTGCTGTGGTGCCCGCATTTGCGGCGGCGAGGAATAAGGCGCTTGTCCGCCGCCATAACTGGTGTCGAGCGTGCCAGGATTCGGCCTGCCATAGTTGGCTTGCGGTCCATTGCCATCAGCCGGAGCGTAAGCGCCAGGCAATTGCTCGTTGTAATTGCCGTACTGCGCATTGGCCGGATGCAGCCAGGCAAAGCTGATAGTAAGAGCAAGGCAAGCGATGAAGGTACTTTTGCTGAGTTTTCTTGTTTTCATCGGTCTGCTTTCTTCTGACGAATTGCAAATCAAATTGGCGCACAGCCTCCGCTCAATTTCCACCTGCTAACGGATCTCAAGACGAACTTAATCTATTCTAGCTGCCGGATGTGAATAAAAATCCTCAAAGTGGGTGGAACTCACGTAGGACCTGAACTTTCGGGCTGGGTAACGGATAAATCAGCAAGCGGTCGATTTCTTAGACGCCGGCAGAGGGAGGATGTTTCTCGATGACTATACTGGTGGCGGTGAAAAAATCCGGACGCATCTTTATGGGAGCCGACAGAATCGTTACGTTCGGCAGCGAATACTTCACAGATCTTGCCGATGGCTCAAAGATTATGAAGCTCAAGCACGCTTATCTGGCCACTAGCGGTTATTCGCTACTCGATAACATTATCGAGCATCTGCATGAAACTAATCATAAGATGATGTCCAATACCTTTAAGAACCGGGCGCAAGTATTCTCCTTCTTTCTAGAGCTCTACACGGAGTTGAAGAAGTCATACACGCTGGTAGACTCGGGCAAGGATACCTATGCGGCTATCTATAACAATTTCATGGTCGTCACCCCACAGCACATTTTCGGTGTGGCCAACAATTTGAGTGTCAGCCAGTACGAACGATTCGCTTGTCTGGGTGCCGGCTCCGATTACTCGCTCGGTTGTCTTTATGGCTTGTTCGATACGGTTGATGATGGTTTTGAGCTGTGCCGGATTGGGCTTGAGGCAGCCTGTCACTTCTCCGTGTATTGCAAGGAGCCGCTGGATGTCATCGAGGTCAAGGCCTCTGATTTCGGTGCCCGGCCATTGCGCGGATATAAGTCGCACGGGCGGGCCCTGAAGACAATGACCAAGCGAAGGACACCCGGCAATCTGTCGGGGCGAACAAAGACCAAGTCTCCCACGCGCAGCACGCAAAGCGCCGCTGGAACGAAGGCTGTCAAGTTGGTCGGGAAAGCGGTCAAGCCGACGACTGCCGCTCGGAAGAAAAGCAAGTCCACGACTGTCCGGAAACGGACAAAGTAAACTCAAGGCACCAGCAGTACTTCGAGATCTTCTTCAAAGGTTGGATAACTGATCTTGACGCAATCCCGGTCATCGACGGCGATTGGCTGAGTGCTCAGTATGCTGGCAATCAGTCCGGACATAGCCAGGCGGTGATCGCCAAAAGTCTCCCAGGGTGAGCCTCCGGCTATTGTCTGCTGACCTTCTATTTCGAAACCGTCAGGCAACTCGGTGATTTGGGCTCCGGCTGCACGCAAATTCGATATTATTGCTTTCAGCCGGTCGCTTTCCTTGACTCGCAATTCGTCTGCACCGGTGACGGTGAATCTGCCGTCGCATAGCGCCCCGGCCAGAGCCAGAATTGGAATCTCGTCAATTCCTGTTGCAATCTCGTCACCATCGACAGTGGCGCCTGTCAGGCGCCGGCAGTGCCGGACTGCAATGTCGGCGACCGGTTCACCGGCGATAATTCGGTTGTTCTCAACACTGAGGTCTGCTCCCATGCGCTTGAGGACGTCTACTACGAGAGTTCGACCCGGATTCATACCGATGTCCTTCAAAAAGATGGACGAACCAGGCAATAATGCCGCCGCCACCATAAAGAATGCCGCAGACGAAATGTCCGCAGGCACGCTGATTTGATACGGCGCGATCGGCTCCTGCAGCCGCTTGACCTTAATAGTGCCGGGAGCCTCACTTTCATGCGGTATCTCTAAGTATTCAAACAGGCGCTGGGTATGATCGCGCACACTGCCGGCAACCGTTACCGTTGTCTCGCCGTCAGCTTGCAATCCCGCCAGCAGCACCGCAGTTTGCACTTGCGCCGATGCCACCGGCACTTGATAGTCGATGCCGTGTAATGCACCGCCGGAAACAGCAAAGGGGGCGTAGCCGTGCTGTTCCAAATAATCGATTTGAGCGCCCATTTTGCAAAGCGGGTCGAGCACGCGCGACATCGGGCGCCGGCGCAGAGATTGATCGCCGTCAAGGACGGACTTGAATGGTAGACCGCATGCTACTCCGGCCATCATCCGGATGGTTGTTCCGCTGTTGCCTGCATCCAAACGCTCGGTCGGAGCCTTGAACGATCCAAACCCGTCGCTTTGGATCGACACCTTATCAACACTGCCGGCCGGGCTTATCTCCAGCCCGAATGCTTTCAGGCAAGTGATGCTGCTGCCGCAGTCAAAAGCCGGAGAAAGACCGGAGACGGTCGAGCGGCCTCTGGTCAGCACAGAAAAAATCAGCGCGCGATGAGAAATCGATTTGTCGCCCGGTACTCGCAGTTCGCCTTTCAGATGCCTCGACTGTTTCAACTTTTCTGCCTTCAATTGTTAACAAGGGTATAGATCGTAAAGAGGCCATGCGTTTATGGCTGGACCGGATGTCAAAGTATAGCTTAGTCTCTTTAGCCAGAGGGCGTGCAAGCAATGCTTTCGTTAGCTACTCTCCCCAGCGAAGCAATCGCCAGGAGCGCTGAAAATGTCTAAATTGCGTTTTTTGACATCCGGTGAATCACACGGACCGGCGCTGGTAGCAATTCTGGACGGATTTCCAGCTGGATTGGCAGTTGATCTCGAAAAGCTGAATCATGAGCTTTGGCGGCGGCAGCAGGGTTACGGTCGTGGATCTCGCCAGAAGATCGAGACGGATAAGGTGGAGGTAGTCGGTGGCGTTCGCCATGGTATTACATCCGGTGCACCGATCGCCCTTTACATTAGAAACAAGGACTGGGACAACTGGAAGCATGTGATGTCTTCCGAAGCGATCGATCCGCTGCAGCCCGAAGCTCGCCAGCAGCTCGAAAAAAAGGCGATCAGCCGATTTCGCCCGGGTCATGCCGATCTGCCTGGCACTTTGAAGTTTCGCCAGCGTGATATACGAGACGTTCTGGAACGAGCATCCGCTCGCGAGACGGCCGCGCGCGTGGCGGTCGGAGCGTTTTGCTTGCAACTGCTGGAACAGTTTGGTGTGAAGATGGCCGCTCATGTCCTTCAAGTCGGCGGCGTCAAGGCCAAACCGGTTGCCAATAATGTGGACTTAAACGATCTCGACAAAATCATCCTGGCTTCCGAAATGTTCTGTGCGGACCAAGATGCCGAGGCAGAGATGATCGGTCTGATAAAGACGACTTGGCAAGACGGCGATAGTTTGGGCGGCATTGTCGAGGTGTTGGCGGATGGATTGCCAGTAGGTTTGGGAACGTACACCCAATGGGATGGTCGACTGGATGGTCAGCTGGCCCAGGCATTGATGAGCGTGCAGGCCATAAAGGCGGTCGAAGTGGGCGATGGCGTAGATAATGCCTGTCGAACCGGGTCGAGCGTGCACGATCCGATTATTCCGTCGCAAAACGGTGGAGAGCGTTCCGGGCTGCCGTTCCGGCGGACGTCCAATCATGCCGGCGGGCTAGAAGGCGGCATGACTAACGGGGAGCGCTTGCAGATTAGAGCTTACATGAAGCCGATTCCAACTCTGCGCAAAGGTCTGCCTTCCGTCTCTTACCCTGAGTTCGAGGCCGATACTGCCCATTTCGAAAGATCGGATGTGTGTGCGATTTCTGCTGCCTCGGTGGTATGTAAAGCGATGGTAGCCTTTGTTCTTGCCCGAGAGTTGATTGAAAAGTTTGGGGGCGACACGCTTGCCGACATTGAGCAATCGCTGAAGAGTTATCGCCAGTACTGTCGCATGCCGAATGAAGAGATAAAACGGAGAGACGAGACCCAGCCGCGAGTGGATAAATTAGCTTCTGCGGCAGATTTGGAGGCGGATTCTGAATGAGCGTTTTTAAGCACAAATCCCGCCATAGCGGGCCGGTGGTCACAATCTCGTGGAACACTCAGCTGGATGTTCGCTCCAGGGTAGATGTCGGAGTCGGTGCCAGGCGAAGGTTGCCGGCAATTCTCGGACAGATCGGCGCCGGCAAGCGGGTGCTCATGATCGCTCAGCCTTATATGGCTGCCCATTGGTTCTCGGATATCATGTCGACCTTGACCTCTGATGAATACCAGGTCTCTACCCTCGAAGTTCCGGATGGCGAAGCGTGCAAGTCGACCGAGACGCTTTTGAGAGTCTGGGAAGACTTGCAAGATCGCGGCTTCGATCGCAAAGACACGGTTGTTTCGCTCGGCGGCGGCGCTGTCAGCGATCTGGCCGGATTTGTCGCCTCCACATATCTGCGCGGTCTCAATTTCGTCTCCATTCCGACTACCTTGCTGGCACAGGTCGATGCCGCAATTGGAGGCAAAACTGCCATCAATTTGCCGAGCGGTAAAAACTTAGCTGGAACGTTTTATTTCCCCAAAGCAGTATTGGTCGATCCGGAGATCCTCTCGACTCTGGCGCCCCGGCACTTCGTTTCCGGGTTGTCTCAAATGATCAAGAATGCGTTGATCTAAGAGACTGTCCGACTGAATACCGGCTACGATCCCGGACCTAAACGGCTTTTGGATCTGATGGAGCAGAACTTCAATAGCAGCTTTGCATATGACAATCCGGTGTTGCCGGGATTGATTTCAAGTTGCATCAAGATCAAATTGTCGGTTGTTGGTAAGGACCCTCAAGAACAAGGATTGAGACGATGTCTGAATCTGGGACATACGCTGGGTCATGCCGTGGAGAACGTGTCGCAATACAAGTTGACTCATGGCGAGGCTGTCTCGATCGGGTTGGCGTTTGCGCTCAGGGCCAGCGTCTTGAAAAAGAAGATCGATAAGGAGAGCCTGAAGCGGGTAGAGGCGCTTTTGAAGAAACTGGGACTGCCGATGGCAGTGCCTGACGATCTGCCTAAAGATAAATTGGTCAAGGCGATCGGCTTCGATAAAAAGCGCCAGGGAAAGTCGCTCAAGTTTATCTTGCCGCACACACGCTTAGGGCTGGTCGATTTCGAAGCCAGTATGCCGCTTTCCGAAGTGACCGATATGTTATGACTTTGCCAGATTCCAGTCCGAGATTTGCATTTCAAGGAGTGCCCGGTGCTTTCAGCCATAGCGCCGGAAAGCTCTTTGCCAGAACTTTAGGTCAGGAAGGTGGGGCGGACTTTCACCCCTGCAATACGTTTGCCGAGATGTTCGAACAAGTGGTCAGCGGGCAGTGCGAGTATGGTGTAGTGCCGCTGGAGAACTCCTCGATCGGTTCGATCAGCGCCAACTATGATCTGCTCTGGACAACTGACGTCAAGCTGATCGGTGAAGTGTCGATGCCGATTCACCATCATTTGATTGGTTTAAATGGCGCTGATCCATTCAAGCTTTCGGAGATTTACTCGCATCCGGCGGCGCTGGATCAGTGCCGGAATCTATTTAGAGACTTGGCCGGAGTGCGGCCGGTTGCTCATTTCGACACGAGCGGCGCAGCCCGCTTCGTGCGCGAGCAAAACGACGCCAGGCTGGCTGCGTTAGCTGGAGAAGCCGCCGCTCACGAACACGGCTTGGCGGTGCTCAGGGCTAACGTGGAGGATTATCCGGAGAATACCACCAGATTTGGTATCATTTCCAAGCACGCACGCTGTCAGGACAATCCGCAAGAACTGCCGAATCCGCCCTATAAGATATCTTGCGCGGTGGAGCTGCCGCACCAGCCCTTGCAGGATCAGGCGGGACATGCGGCTGTCGT
>CAZSNX010000075.1:524-12401 GCA_964607945.1 uncultured Candidatus Obscuribacterales bacterium | reverse complement strand
GAAGAGCGCTCCGGCACTTTTTCAATTCGCCAGACCAACTATACTCTTTCGTATTTCCACAAGAAGGTCAACCTCGCTTCAATACCATGCAAGAAGTTGAATTCTCAAAATTCCATTTCTTGCATGGTATTGGTGTGAACAACCGACTCTGCTCAGCAGCTGAATACCTGTCGCAAGTGATCAGATCAATGAGACCAAGTAAAAGTTGAATGCGGATAAGATTATTCGTGCCAACTTCGTCTATTCCGCAGGAAAAAACGCTTCGCATCGCAAACGGCACCACCTGAGCAAATGGCGCTAGCTTCCCAATTTAGCGCTTAAGTGCGGAAACTCCCATCTGGCAGCAAGCAATTCGCAAGGCAATTCGGTCTGATTTAAAGCCGAACTTCAGCTACTGGGTCAATTTCTGCAAGCTCTCAGACTATTTCCATAGACTTGCCATCTATGACAGTGTTTTCTTAGAGTGAATCAATCATCCGATCTCTCCATTTAACAGATTTCAGAAGAGCCCAGAGCCCAATCTCTTCAACTACCTTCAACCATTCAAAGACGCAACATGCTGCGTCCCAGCTAACACGTCCGTCAAAAGCAATTTTGCAATCGTCATTTCGGCAAGCGCCGATGTTTGATGATCGCAGATTCGGAATCGCCTGCTGTCTCAGGAGAGCTTGAGATCAGCTGATCGGCAAGCGCGCTCTACGTAGCTCCACTCTCTCGAGCCGGAGCATCAATTTATTTATTGCGGACAGTGCCATACCTGGCCGCGGGAGGTAACTATGCTCGGAAAGTCATTTCAAGTAAAATTCGTGACCCACAATCACGATCTCCGCGGCGAGAACCCGGAATTCCAGAAAATCGCCTTTATTGCAAAGAGATATGCAGGCGTGCACCCGCTAAACGGCGAGGAGTGGATGTGTCGAGTCGTTGGCGACAGCAAACCGGACAACCCTGCGCGTGGAGCGCTTTTCCTGCTTCCATTGGAAAGGTTATCCCAAAAAGACAAATGGGAGTTTGACACCGCGGTTACAGCCGACAGCATAACCGTCACAGCCTCCTGCATCTCGATGCTCGGCAAACGCGAGTTAAGGCGGCGCAGCTGGCAGTTTTCCAACGAACAGGAGATTCGATCGTTTTTGCCGACCCGGTACGAAAGGAACATCGCTGCGGAGTTTAAGGCAGCGAAAGAAGAGCAGTGCAAACAAAAAAAACTGCGCGACGCTCACGAGCAAAAACTGTTAGCGCAAACGCTGACAAATGCCGCTTTCATAACGATAACCGCAGTATCGACGATAGAGCACAGCTTGACTGTGGAGGCCAAGCAAGACTACTACCGCAATCACGTTGTACTCGTCGACGGCAAAAAGGTCGGTCTCTTCGACAGCTGGGGACCGCTTGAGCTGAACCTCTTTCCGTTGACTGTGCGCGGTCGGCTGCTGACACTGTCAAACGGAGAGGCAGTTGCCGTTTACAGTCACAACCTCCAGATCATCGAGAAGTGGGCTCTGCAAGGCTATAAGTGGAAAGCAAAGAAGAAGCTGATTTTCTCTGACCTAGTTCAGCTGAAAGGGGTCGGAGAAGCGAAGCTCACCTGGAGCCGAGCAGAGAACTTGGCAGTGGGCGATACTGTTGCCAACGAGTTTCCCTTTCAATGGGCCGGAAGCGTCCCAGTGGCACGAATACCCTGTCTCAGCCGTACCGAAGGACTGCTGGGAACTCTTTCTGTCAGGATTGGCGGGGAAATTCCTGCAGGAATTGATTCCATTTCACACCGAACTCAGCAATCGAAGGGAGATAGCAAAGCAGGCGAGCCCTACCGAAAGACAGCAGAAACTGCAAAGTCTCCTTTCCGGCCAGATGTGGCGGGGAAAAGCGGGCTGCACACGCGTTTCGGTCGGACGCAACGTAGTGTTTCATGTCAAACTGCCTAGCGGCAATTCGCTTTACGTCGTGGACAATCCCGGTGTCGGCGCAATCTACCTGTTCAGCAACCTCCGCGAGGCAAACGACCTTGCCAGCGGTGCCATCACCAGGAGGAAAGCGATCGAAAACGGTTGCAAGCGGTTAATTCACAGCAAAGGCTGGCAAAAGAAACTGACCGAATTGCTGATAGCGTAAAGATCGCACGATAGACGAGGGAAGCAGCGGGAACGTCTCTCAACAGAGGTTACCGCTGCTTCTCATCTTTCGGCAAAAAAATTTTTTCGAAGGCGCACCACATATGGTGGCATACAGCTTTAACCAGCGCTGCCAGTCGATCAGTTGTTTGGAGCATCCCAACGATAGCCGCTGCCGCGCACAGTCGTGAGCGGGCAAGTGCCGAGCGCTTCCTCCAGCTTGGTACGCAGGCGATTGACAGTTACTCTTACCGATGCCACCGTCGCCTCTTCCGCATCAGCCCAAACACGGCTCAAGAGCGCCTCGGGCGAGAAGCAATCACCGGGATGCTTGAGCAGGAATTCGAGCAAGTTAAACTCAATCGGTGACAATTGCAGCGACTTTCCGGATGCGAAGGCGCTGCGGCTGGCCGGCTCCAGCGAAACAGATCCAGAGACAACCTTTTCAGCAGCTGGTGCTGCACGCCTCCTTAACAAAGCGCGCAAACGAGCCGAGAGCTCTTCGGCTGAAAACGGTTTAGTGATGTAATCATCAGCGCCGGCATCCAAGCCGGTAATCTTGTCGTCGGTGGTGTCCTTGCCGGTTAGCATCAGCACCGGAGTTTCGGGATGCTGCTGCTTGAATCGGCGGCAGACTTCCACACCTGCCAACCGGGGCATCTCCCAATCGAGCACGACAGCGTCATAACCGTAAGTAAGCAAGAAATCCAGGGCCTCTTGACCATCAGAAGCCGTGTCGACCGTATGTTGGTCCTCGAGGCGCAGCCAGGACGAAACCATGACTAACACCGACCGATCGTCATCCGCCAAAAGCACCCGCGCCATTTGCTTGCTCCCTCAGTCTTCTTATGGAAAGGATACAGGACGGCAGCAACCCCCGCCAAGCAGCGGTCAGAACTCACCGATTGTTCTCGATCTAGCAACAGCGTTTATGAAAGTCACCGACCAGAGAGAATTAATTGGCCACTCTGCTGTTTTCAACAGACTTCTAGCGTCTTCAACAACCCAAACTCTTGAGCTCTCTATCGAGCCGATCGATTTGAGCGATGATACCGGCAACCATACTGAATTCGGCCTTGCCGTTAACTCGCTCGAGTTCGTCTTCCAGGAAGAATTTTTTCTTCATTACCTTGCTGGCCTTAAGCCAGGACTTGTCTTCAACCAAAAATTTACCGTTGTCCACTCTCAACTCATCACTTGCGAAAACTGACTGGTCGTTGCGCTCGCCAAATTTGGTCTTCTTTTTGCCGGCCCGCCGCTCCGAAAGCTCTAGAGAACCACTCATGATGCTGAGCGGAGTGATCGTTTCGCAAAAGACTCTTGTTTCGCTGTCGAGCAAGGCAGACAACTCCATGGCAGCCTTAACCGGATGCCGGCGACGTGCTTGACCGCCATAAATCAGATCGTCTTCCTTGAGTCGATCGTACTCATCTACCATCGCAAAAGTGGCCCCGAGGCTTAACAAAAAGAACGGCGAACCAAGAGCCAGGGATGCGGACGCTATTGACATTTTGTCGCGCACAGAAAGAGTCTTGTTCTGCTCAATGTAATCACGCATCGGAATGCCGTTGATCTCTCTTGACAGAGGGCGGTTGCTGGAAAAATCGACGGAGCTGTCTCCGGCCTGTTTCTCCACAAATAAATCGAGCGGTCTCATTCAAATTCCCCGAACAGCCAACGTCCATGAGTGGGCTACTGTTATAGGCTTTCGAGCGGGGGACAGTCACTGGGGAAAATCCCCACAACTACGGCGGAAACCTGGGTAGGCGCTGAACACCTGTATCCGTGATGGCGGTTTTCCCCACTGATTCGGCAGCTAGCTTGAATGGAGATACTTTAGCGCCGACTCAGATTGCCAGTAGTAATAACCAAGCATGACAGCCAATCCAACGTAGGCGAAGCCGACCTTAAGGCGCTCCAGCACTGGAATTTTGACATTGTCGTAGGGAGAGCCGTGCCTGAATCGATTGTAAGTCTGCACAACAGCCACAAGACAGATGATTGTCAACATGATCGATTGCCAGCTCAGCGTCATCAAGGCCAGCACAATAATGCCCGGGATCAAAAACCACTTGGATATGCACTCAGCGATAAAGCCACCGTCAAACGGTTTGGCAGGAATCAACTGCATCAAATTCAATACAAATCCAAAGCTGGCAGCAGCAGCCAAGAAATGATTGTCCGTCTGCAAGCCGAGATAATACATGGCAACCGCCGCCAAACCACCGATAAACGGACCGGCATATGCCACCCAGGCATGAGTAATCGGGTCGTCCGGCAGCTTGGTCATCGCCACATAGGCTCCCAGAAATGGGACAAATACCGGTGCATTCGGATTCAGCCCTTTTACTTTCATAATCAGGTAATGTCCCATTTCATGAATGTAAAGCAATGCAATCAAAGCAACGGCAAAACGCCATCCGTAGACCGCCGTATACAGTCCGAGACTGACGAGCATGCTACCGGTCGATTTGAGCAGCCAACCGGCTTTCAGAGCCCCCAATATAGCCACTTTGAACTTGAGGAAAAAAACACCGACGGCGGCTAACAATCCCAGTCCGGTTGCGACTCCCTTCGGCTTGCTCTGTTCTGCCATTACCTAGCCCTGTCCAATCACAAGCGGTGCGATCTGCAACACCCACCATTAAAAGTAAATCATCGCACAGACGTCATAAAAAGGCTGCCGGAAGCAAAGTGGCGCCCGACGTCCTAAAATGTATCGATTACCGATTTGTGGAGTGCTTACTCCGGCACCAGCATGCCGGATGCAAAAAAACCGCTTACAGCGGGCCGAATCAGAGATGAACGTACCAAAACCAATCAAAAAGATAGCGTTTAGCCCCTTCTTGCTCTTCGAGGCCTGGGTAACGAGCGGGTTGCGCCTCTGCGGGCAAACAATCTTGATGTTAATCACCACAGTGCGTTACATACTGCAAGGACAGATCGACTGGCCAGAAGTATGGCGGCAGTGTTACTTCATCGGAGTCAATTCATCTGTGGTGGTGGCGATTACAGCGGTATTCACGGGCTTCGCCATGTCATTGCAG
Source organism: uncultured Candidatus Obscuribacterales bacterium (assembly GCA_964607945.1). Lineage (GTDB taxonomy): Bacteria > Cyanobacteriota > Vampirovibrionia > Obscuribacterales > Obscuribacteraceae > JAGVKB01. The sequence continues at coordinate 7,240 of CAZSNX010000075.1, read as the reverse complement.
ATTGCACGCGAATTGGTCCTATTCGGAGCCGACACCGCGATTGGAGGCGTCGTTTCACTGGCGTTGATCCGAGAAATCGGACCAATTACCGCCGGGGTCATGGTCGCCGGACGCGTCGGATCTGCAATAGCAGCCGAGCTGACCACGATGATGGTGACGGAACAAATCGACGCGCTGACGGTCATGAGAATAGACCCTGTTCAATTTCTGGTAGTGCCCCGGTACATCGCTGCCATGTTGATGGTGCCCGCTCTTTCGACTTACGCTATGTTCATTGGACTGCTAGCCGGAATTCAGATCGCTCACGCGGCGGCTAATCTGCCGGTTGAAACATTTATGGACTCAGTCAAACAAACCATTCTCGATCGCGATTTTTCGGTGCACTTCACCAAAGCCTGGATAAATGCCACTATCATCATCATGTTTTCTTGCGCAATCGGACTGCATACGCGAGGCGGCGCCGAGGACGTGGGCATAGCAACGACTCGCTCGATCGTCTGGACGATGGTGATGATCTTTATTTTCAACTTCATAGTCACCTCGCTCACCTATGCACCGAGGTAACACCGCCATGCAATATCAACCGCCGGCCAGCGAATCCTGTAACCAACCCTTGATAGAGGTCAAGGGATTGCGTAAGTCCTTCAACGGGCGTGAAGTCTTGAAGGGCATCAGTTTCAAAGTATGGGCCGGCGAGACGCTGGCGATCATCGGTCCTTCCGGATGCGGCAAGTCAACGATTTTGAAGCACCTCTGCGGCTTGCTCAATGCGGATGCCGGTGAAGTAATCATACGCTCGGATGAAATCGGCTTAGTCTTTCAGGGCTCAGCCCTGTTGAATTCTTTGACAGTGCGGGAGAATCTGGCTCTTGGCTTAAGGAGACGCAAGCTCTCCAAGATGGAACAAGACCAGATCATCATGGAAAAGCTCAAGCTGGTCGGACTGGCTGATTACATAAACGCTTATCCTACCCAGCTCTCCGGCGGGCAACAGAAGCGAACAAGCTTCGCCCGGGCAATTGTCAACGATCCCCGCATCATTCTCTACGACGAACCGACCACAGGGTTGGATCCTGTAATGTCAACAGTGATCGAAGATTATATTATTGAACTCGAACATGAGTTGAAGGCTGCATCTGTCGTAGTAACGCACCAGCTCTCAACCTGGACGAGAACATGCGACAGGGTGCATCTCATGTTCGCCGGCAACATCGTATGGGAAGGGAAAACAGACGAAGCGATGAAGTCCGACAACGAGTATATGAAACAATTTGCAAATGCCACCAAAGAAGGCCCAATGATAGCGGGGAAAGTCTAAGTGGCGACGGAAGGGAATTCGGTGCATCAAACTAACTACGAAGTTCGAGTCGGACTATTTGCGCTTGGCGCATTAATTTTGATCGTGTGGGGATGGACCTGGCTCAAGAGTTTCAATCTTTTGCACGCACCGCAACGTTTTACCGTGCAATTTCACGATGTCGCCGGTCTGAACAACAACGCCCCGGTCAACATCAACGGCGTGCGCGTCGGTACAGTCGAGAAGGTAGATCTGGTATCCAAAGGTGAAGTCCACTGCCACATTCGCATTACTGCTGACAAAGTGGTAGTCACGAAAGGCTCGCAGGTGACGATTCAAACGCTCGGATTGGTGGGCGCGAAATATCTCGAGATAAGCTTGCCCGAGCCATCCCCTGGGCACGAGCCGCCGCCGCCACTTACCACCGAGGATATAGTTACCGGTGAAGATCCGGTACGCGTCGAGCTGGTAATCAACGAGATGGCCACCAAGATATCAAAAGTGTGTCGCGCTATTAAGAGCGACAAAGCTGGAACCAGCCTGGCGGAAGCACTGGAACACTCCGGAGAGGCAGTCAAACACATCAACCAGGCCTCCGAGAAATTAAACAAGAATATGGACAGGCTGGCCGACGTTGCAAACAGTGTGCAATCCACTTCGGACAAGATCGGTGTGGTAGCGGAAAAGGCCCAAGGCATCGAAGCTTCGGCCCAAACATTCTTCTCGCACGGCACGCACACCATGGATGGTGTTACCGATCTTGCCCAAGACCTGAGGGGGACAGCCAAAAAAGTCAACAAGATCTTGGACAATCCGGCTATGTCCAAAGATTTGAAAGAGACTGTCGAAATGGCTCGCCAGACAGCCGACACGGTATCACGGGCGATGCACGAGCTGACCGCCACTTTGAGCGATCAACCACTCAGGCAGGATATTATGGCGATACTGGCTCGAGTCGATCAATCGACCGGCAATATCGTTAAATCGTTGAACGTGGTCAAAGAGATGACCGACGATCAAGGACTGCGAACCGACCTGCGGCAAATTGTCGGCAACGCCAAGGAAGCGATGGGCAAGCTAGACGATATCGTCAGCGAACCAGGATTCAAGAACGACATAAGGACTACCATGACAAAGGTTCGGACCGCCGCCGACAACGTCGACTATGCTTCCCGCCAGATCAGTAACGTTCTAGATCAACGTGCACCACTGTTACGTCTGATGTTCGGTCATCCCGGTCGAGTGCAAAGAGATTTGCCTCAGCGTGGTGAGGAGAGCAGGCTAAAAGAGAAGGATGATTCCAAGCCGAAGGGCGACGGATAACTAGACAGCACAATTAGACGGTGTTGTTCTTCCAGCTGCCGCGCACGAACAAGTAGACCGTCAATAAGCTCAATACGACAAAGGAAGCACAAATACTTATCCAAGTGCCGGACGGACCCATCTTCATCGGCACAGTCAGAAACCAGGCAAGTGGAAGCCTCATGCCGAGCAAGCAGACTCCTGCCAGCACCATCGGCCAGCGAGTATAGCCGGCTCCCTCCATCGCGCCGAACAAAATCAGCCACACTCCTTGAAACGGCTCAGAAAGACCAACGATTTGAAGATATTGAGCGGCGTACTGGACGACATGCTCGTTGCTGCTCATCAAATGCGCGATCGGGTACGCACCGAAGAACATCAAAGCGCCTACCACCCCGGTGTAAAGAGTAACAACTCCGGAAGCCTGCCAACCTGTCCGAACAGCGCGGTCCGGCCGCTTCGCGCCAAGATTCTGACCGACAATCGTCGCCACACCAAGACTGCAGGCAAACATCGGCATTGCTGCCAGCGCATCTTCGATTCTCAATCCAATCGCCCATGCGGCCTGACATGACGTCGGGTCGCTCGTCTGCGCGAAAATTGCAAAGAGCACGAAGTTGCCAGCGACCCATGCCACATCCTGCAAGCACGCTGGAATGCCAATTTTCAAAATGCGCCACGACCAGCTCCAGGACAGGCGCAACGGCTTGGTCGCACTGACTTCCAAACAGCTGCCCAGATCGGTTGACCTCAGCACCATTAGCGAGACAATTGTTGCAACGGTGCCGGCCAATACCCATGAGATGCCGATTCCGGCTATTCCAAGCCGGAAAGGCCAGAGGCACAAACCATAATCTAACGCGATTACCAGCCCCATCAGCACTCCCATTAAGAGCATCGGAGTGCGGGCATCACCTTTGGCTCGAAAGATAGAATGACAGACCCAGAGGACAGTTAATGGCAACAAGGAAAAGAAGCTGTATTGAAGATAAGTCCAGCCCAGACTTGCCACTTCCGGCGCAGCTCCAAGAACTTGCATAACAGGACGGCACAACACAAGCCCGAACACAACCGATGCGGCACCAAACAGGAAGGCCGAAAGTATGCACTGCCTGGATGCTTCAATCGCCGTTTCGAATTCGCGCGCACCCCAGTACCGGCTGACGATCGCATTGGCACCGGTAGCAATTGCAATCGCCATCACTATCATAAAGAACCAGACTTGACCGCCTAAACCGACAGCTGCTTGCTCGTTTGCGCCGAGCTGCCCGCACACGTAAACATCTGCAAAGCAAGCGATGGACACAGCCATCGCATTAACCAGCATCGGCCAGGACATTTCCCAGATAGCTGACCAAGTAGAGCCTTCCAGAATCGCATCCGACGTGCTCGCCAATCGTTCGCTTTCTTCGGTCAGAGTCATCTTCTCCAGCTCTCGCTAAGGAATCTATAATCTCCGCTGCTTCCAAGAGCAATCCCGGAGCCAGGATCATAGGCCAAAGTCGGCTTTCAAGAATGAAAAATTTGGTACCATTGCCAGACGCCTTGGAGAGTGCCCCGAGATGAAATACGAACCAGTCATCGGTTTGGAAGTACATGCACAACTGAGAACGAACACCAAGATTTTCTGCGGTTGCCCGACGGATTTTGGCGGAGCTCCAAATGCTCACGTTTGTCCGGTCTGCCTGGGAATGCCTGGCGTATTGCCTGTTTTAAACCGGAAGACGGTCGAATTCGCCATCAAGACCGGGCTGGCTCTTAACTGCGAAATCGCCGAAGTTACCAAATTCGATCGCAAGAACTACTTTTATCCGGATCTCCCCAAGGATTACCAGATTTCACAATATGACCAACCAGTCTGCCGAGCGGGGCATCTGACCATTAATGGCAGGGCGATCCGAATTCACAGAGCCCATCTCGAAGAAGATGCCGGCAAGCTGGTTCACGCCGGAGCCGACGGATTGCACGGCTCGGATTACAGCCTCGTCGATTTCAACAGATCCGGAGTGCCGCTGCTTGAAATAGTCAGTGAGCCTGACTTGACGAGCCCAGAAGAGGCAAGGCTTTATCTGACTGAGCTGAGGAGCATTCTTCGCTATCTGGATGTCTGCGACGGCAATCTGGAAGAGGGGAGCTTTCGCTGCGACGCTAACGTCTCAGTCCGGCCGATTGGACAACAGGAGCTGGGCACGAAAGCCGAAATCAAGAATATGAATAGCTTCAAAGCCGTCCAAAGGGCAATTCAGTCGGAGATCGAGCGACAAACCGCTCTGCTTGAAAAAGGCCAGCGGGTAGTCCAGGAGACGAGGCTATGGAACGAAGCAACCGGCACTACTTATCCGATGCGGTCTAAAGAAGAAGCGCATGATTATAGATACTTTCCCGAGCCGGACCTGGTGCCAGTCGTCATCAACAAAGATTGGGTAAATTCCATCGCCCTGGCACTGCCCGAGCTACCAAGCCAGCGCCGCAAACGCTATGTCGAACAGTTCGACCTCGCCGTCGATGATGCTTCTGTTCTTTCCGAGACAAAAGAGCTGTCTGATTTCTTCGATCTGAGCCTCAAATTGGGAGCGCCTGCCAAAGCGGTAGCGAACTGGCTGATGGGGCCGACAATCTGGTACTTGAATGAGAACAAACTCGAGTTCGGCCAGACGAAGATCACACCGGAGAACATCTGCGATTTGGCAGAGTCAGTCAATTCGGGAGCGATCAGCTCGAGCACGGCAAAGCAACTCTTGCTGGATCTGCTGGCAAACGGAGGCGAAGTCAAGGCGCTAATCGCTTCGAAGGGACTAACTCAAATCAGCGACGAGAAGGGACTCTCAGACATAGTAACCAAAATCCTGGCGGACAATCCTTCACAGTTAGCCGAGTTTCACAGCGGTAAGACCAAGGTCAGACAGTTTTTCTTCGGTGAAGTGATGAAGGCGACAAAAGGGAAAGCCAACCCGCAAGTAATCAACAAGATATTGGACGAGCAGCTGGCAAGTGGGCAATGAGCGATTAACATACTTCGCTTTCACTCGTGGTAAGAAATGGAGTAGGCAACTGAGCTGTATATTTGGATGAAGCGGGCTGGCAAAATCACAGTTTCAGCACTTGTTGCGGCGATCTTGTTAGCCGTGCCCTCACTGGCATACTATTTTCAGGGTTACTATGTGCCGACCGTCCTGGTATCACCGATGCGAGACGATGTTTTGTACACGCCGGTCGGTATGGGTGTAGTCACGTCAAAAGCGGGTTTTCGCGTACATCCGGTGACCGGCCGCGGTGACTTTCACAACGGCGTTGATCTGGCAGCAAATTTGAATGACAAGGTTTACTGCCTGCTACCAGGAATGGTTACACGTGTAGGTTGGCGCGGCAATATGGGAGTAGCGGTGGAAATCTTCTGCCCCTACCCGAATGTACGTGTTATCTGCGGGCACTTAAACGGCTACAGCGTCCAACCGGGCATGTGGGTGCAACGCGGAAGAGTAATCGGTTATGCGGGTTCAACCGGACGCTCTACCGGAGTACACGTACACTACACAGTAATCAAAGAAGACACCAATCAATACATCGATCCAATGGCATTCTTGCTGCAAGTACCGCAGTACATGGCAGCGCTCAGAAGCGCTCAAGGAAAACAAGCAGTGGCGAAAAATCTGGAAAGTTTCAAAAAGGCTCCGCAGAAGACGGCTCTGCCCGGCGAAGACGAAAAAGAGATTGAAGCCAGCAAGAAGACACCACAGAAGGAAGAGTCAGCCTCAAGAAGCGAAGAGAACCCGCCTCCGGCTCCGGATGCCGAGATTCCTTTGTAGCTCAAGACGAGGTGACAACCAGGCCGCTGCCGCAGATTTGAAGGTAAATCAACCGAAAGGTCGATCGCGGAGCGAGGCCACCCATCGGCAGGCATTGCAACCGTTGCGATTTACCACCTTTTGACCGCTTAATCAGATCAAAGACATTTAGCTCGTCTGCAGCCCCTGAATCCGATCTGCATAGACGGACGACAAACCACCCCAGAATAACTCGCGCCTTTCAAGACCTTGCCGAGCGAGCAGATCATCCATTCGACCGATCGCTTGACAAACAGACGCTCTTTGCGAGCCAATCTCGCTTCATCATCACT
>CAZSNX010000075.1:0-514 GCA_964607945.1 uncultured Candidatus Obscuribacterales bacterium | reverse complement strand
AGCTTGAATCAACTAGCGGTCATATCCACTTCTTCTAAGGAGGATCCTGTTCTAGCTGTTTCACCCGCAATCAATTTCTGAACTTCAGTCAACAACTCCAGTTGATCCGTCGTTACTACTACCCACGCAAAGTAAGGAAGGAGCACTGTCATGACACCCAACGAGCTTCCGTTCGGCAACAATCAACCGACCTCACAGCAGCTGCGCAAATCTGCCCTTCACTGGCAGCTGGCCGCTCTGGATGAACAGCTCGGAGCGCTCAAGATGCTCGACCGAGAACATTCCTTCGGAGTCGAGAACACCGCCGAAGTGACCTACATGGTCGCCGAGCTGCACGATCTGTTTAAGTCGGCTGAACTTCTCTCAAAAGAAGCCAAGAGCCTGCCGCCCGACCAAGTGATGGACCGCATCAAGTCTTTCCAGGCGAACATCAAGCACATCAAGGAAGAAGCGGCGCGGTTCAATGGTTCAGCGGTGTTGCGGGCCAAACTCCGGCTGCGCAACGCGCTGGAGG
>CAZSNX010000074.1:422-12453 GCA_964607945.1 uncultured Candidatus Obscuribacterales bacterium | reverse complement strand
AACAAAAAGTCGTAGCGGCGATGCATAGGCATCGCCCTTGCAGTGCTCTGGCTGGGCATGGCCCAGCCCCTACGTGGAGGCGGCACCGCTATTCAAGTAGTAACGGCTGTGCGCAGCGGCCGGCTGGCCGTTGTACTTGGCACCCGGCTTTTCGTTATAAGCGACCGCACATTCGGCAGTGCGAGTAAACACCATCTGAGCAATCGACATGCCAGCATGAAGTCGAACCGGACGGTTGCCGACATTGACGATCTCAAGTGTAATTTGAGCCGGCGGATGGCTGAAGCCTGCATCGATAAAGCCAGCAGTCACATGCACCATGACGCCCAGGCGAGCCAGGCTGGACTTTCCGGTAAGCTGGCCGACGATGTCGCGCGGCAGGCATATGCGCTCAAGCGTTGCTCCGAGCACGAATTGACCAGGTTTCACTACGATGCTGTCATCGACGACGTGGATCAAGCCCTGCAGCACGCTCTTAGAGTCATAGGGGTCGATGATCTCTTCACCGTCATCGTGCCAGGAAAAGCGGTTGGACAACCGCACGTCGTAGGAGTTAGGCTGGATCAGTGTTTGGTCGTACGGGTCCAGAATAAGCTTGCCTTGCGAAATTGCTTCACGTATTTCGTGATCCACAAGAATGGACATGTTGCTTTTAACTCCTTGCCGTCCCGAACTATTACAGGGCAGCGCATGAACCTCTCACGAGGATCGAGAGCCTACTTTCAGCACTTAGTATAACCGCAGCTATGACACATATGACAAGCTTCAAAGTGGCTGAAAGATGCCCCTCGGCTGCCGCATTCCGGACATGAGACTGAATTTCGGGCAGCCGAGCCGGTCGCTGTTTGGTCTCGGTCAATCGGTTGTCGCCGGCTAAATTTGTCCTCACACACGGCTCTCGAACCAAGCTTGACTCGACTCTTAAGATCAATGGCAGGCTGCCCGTCTCCTGGCGGCAGGTCGCTTGCGCCCGCTTCAATCAACAATAGCGCCGGCGCTCCGCTACCGTCGAACTGTTCGCCCCGCAACGCGGATTTACCGCCACCGCGATGGAGCTTTAGTGAAAAGGAGCGCGCCGGCTCTTGGTCCAAATTGGCATCAGAGTTCGGGGGACTCTTCAAAGTCCCCGCAGCGCCGGCAGAAATCGCTTTTTTTAACGGATCAGTTCGACCGATATTGAGCACTTGCGTGCTGCGGCTGGTATCTCGATAGACCGTTATTCCTTTCAATCCGAGCTCATATGCTTTTAGATATGCCTCTCGTACATCCTCTAAATCCGCCTCCGCAGGCAAGTTGATCGTTTTGGAAACAGCACAGTCTGTGTGCTTCTGAAAGGCGGCCTGCATTCTCACATGCCAAATAGGCTCAATGTCGTGGGCACATACGAACAGCCGCTTGAGATCATCAGGAATACCTTCGAGATGGCGTACAGAGCCTTGCTCCGCGACCGAGCGCATCAGCTCCCGGCTGTAGAACCCCCGCTGGCGAGCAGCCTGTTCAAACAATGGGTTGACATCAACCAGCTCTTCACCGCCCATCACTCTTCTGACAAACGAAACAGCAAAAAGCGGCTCAATGCCGGAGCTGGTACCGGCGATGATCGAGATGGTGCCGGTGGGAGCGATCGTTGTGACAGTCGCATTGCGGCGGGGAAGATCCTTTTGCTGCCAGGTGCTGTACCGCCAATTTGGGAACACTCCACGGTCGGCGGCAAGTCGAGCGGATGCCGCATGAGCTCTTTGATTGAAAAAACTCATCACCGTCTCGGCAAGTTCGACTGCCTGATCTGAATCGTAGGCAACTCCTAACTTGATCAAAGACTCCGCCCAACCCATTACTCCCAATCCGATTCTTCGATTGTTGAGAGCTGCCTGGGAGATGAACGGCAGCGGATAGCAATTGGACTCCACCACATCGTCCAGGAAGCGCACACAGAGATCGATCGTCTCACCAAGCGCATCCCAGTCGAACCGGAGCGAAGATTCGTCAATGAAGGCAGCAAGATTGACCGAGCCAAGATTGCACGCATCGCCCGGGCCGAGCGGCTGCTCGCCGCACGGATTAGTCGCCTCGATATCTTCGGTGCCTGGAATCGGCTGGCCGTTCTCGGCAATTGTCTCAATAAGCGGGTCGCCGGCATTGATGCGATCGATGAAGACAATACCCGGCTCGCCGGTAGCGTGAGCATTCTCGACTATCTTGTCGAACAAAGCGCGAGCACGCACAGAACGAACCGGTTTGCCATTGCGCGGATTGACGAGATCGAAATCGAGATCGCCTTTGACCGCCGACATAAACTTGTCTGTGACGGCTACTGAGATATTGAAATTATTGAGGCGAGTAGTGTCGCGCTTACAAGAGATAAACTCCTCGATATCAGGATGATGTACATGCAACATCCCCATGTTGGCACCACGACGAGTGCCGCCCTGCCTAATTGCCTCAGTTGCAGCATCGTAGACAGTCATAAAGCTAACCGGACCGGATGCGACTCCGGCTGTGGTGGCGACCCTGTCTCTTGCGGGTCGCAACCGGCTGAAAGAAAAGCCGGTTCCGCCGCCGGTTTGATGAATCAAGGCGGCATGCTTGCAGGTTTCAAAGATGCCTTCCAGGGAGTCCGGCACAGGCAAAACGAAGCACGCCGACAACTGACCTCTCTGTTTGCCGGCATTCATCAAAGTAGGCGAATTGGGCATGAAACGACATTCAATCATGGCGTCATAAAAGCTCTTCTCAATGACTGCTACTGCCTGAGCGTCGCTTCCGAATTTAGATTCAGCTGCCGCTACAGCCTGTGCCACTCTTGCAAATAGCTGCTCGGGAGTTTCACTTAAATCGCCCTGTGCATCGCGCATTTGATAACGTTTCTCGAGCACTCGGAGCGCATTTTTGGAGAACATCGGCAGAGACTCCATTCAATTCAATCCATTCCAGTCAATTCCAATCCATCAATGTCACTTATCAATCAATAGATCGACGATCGATCATGGAATTGGATTGCCATTCTATCTTTCAGTTCTACTGAAAACAGTATACCATCTTTTGTATGGCACTACATATAGCGCATATCGCACAGCAATATCCCACAGGTAGCGTCAAAGCGGTGGTTTCTATGTAGAAAGATTGCCAAGAGAAAACTCTCAGCAATTCAAATGCTAAGCATCCCTGATGTCCAGATTGAACGATTAAAGCCTGCACTGCGATACAGCCGGACTAAATGCTCAAATTGAGATTCGAGCTGTGTCCTGGGAATGCTTTCGCCTGCGGATTGATATAAGTTGCGGCGAAATTGACAGCTGTTGCTGCTTCAGCCGCCCCGGTCGCGATCAGTTTCAGTTTAGCCGGATGCGTGGCAATATCGCCGGCAGCATAAATTCCCGGCAGATTCGTTTCCATTTTCTCGTTGACGATCAAAGCATTAGCTTCCATCGACAATCCCCAGGTCTTGAGGAAGTCGAGATTGATAACGAAGCCTAAACAGATAAGGATGGTGTCGACATCCAAATTTTCTTCCTTGCCAGTCCGATTATCGAACACAGTGGCGCCGTCGACTTGATTGGTGCCGAAGATTTGCTTGAGCTCGTAGAACGTTTTTACATCTACACCATTGCGCTTCATTTCATCGACAGAGGTTTGTACTGCTCTGAATTGATCGCGGCGGTGAATCAAAGTGACGGATTTGGAAAGGTGCGAGAACTCATTGGCCCAGTCGACCGCGGAATCACCGCCACCGATGATGAGCACTTTCTTGTCTCTGAACTTTTCTTTGTTCTTGACCGCATAAAAGATGTTGATATCTTCGAGTCCGCGATTGTGCTCGATATCCAGCTTCTTCGGTACGCAGGCGCCGGCGCCGAGGGCCAGCAAAACAGCTTTGGTGTAATGCTCAGGATTCTTGTCCGTGACGACTTTGAGGGTGGTCTCATCAATCCTGTCGATGCTGGCAACCTTTTCTCCCAGACAGAAAGCCGGCTTGAACAACGCAGCTTGAGTGCCGAGATTTTTTGCCAAGTCTTTGGCAAGTATCTTGGGATGACCAGCTACGTCATAGACGTATTTCTCCGGATAAAGTGCGGTTAGCTGTCCGCCCAACTCTGGCAGAACGTCTATAACCTTCGTCTTTAGCCCGCGAAGACCGCTATAAAAGGCACCAAATAATCCGGTCGGTCCACCACCGACGATGGTAATGTCGTAAACATCCATTATTCGAACAGGTCTCCAGAGCTTGAAGATAGCCAAGCGGTTATTGTAATACACTCCCGCCTGTTGTTTCTGTTCGCCTGCCTAATAAACGACGCAAAACGCAACATCGGCAATCGTTTAAAGCAGTCAGCGCTCAAAGCCAATCGGCGAGTTACCAATATTTGAGACTTCAAAAGCCCGATGCACTGCCGCACGCCTATAAAACTTAATAAAGTTTCGACACGGCAGACCATCACAAATCTATCCCATTCGATTCATGCAACCGCGCAAGAACCACGACAGATAAGCCTTTCGAGCGGAAATCACCAGCAAAATCAGGCTTCAATTCACTTCCATGAAATATAGAGAATTCGGCAGCAGCGGTATGAAGGTCTCCGAAATTGGTTTCGGAGCCTGGGCTATCGGCGGCAACGAACACGGCAACAGTTACGGACCGACCGAGGATAAAGTCTCGCTGGAAGCAATCGCCAGAGCGCTCGATTGCGGATGTAATTTTTTCGACACAGCCGATGTTTATGGCTTCGGGCACAGTGAAGAGCTTTTGGGCCGAGCACTCAAGTCTCACCGAGACAAGGTGGTGATTGCCACCAAGGCAGGAGGAGACTTCTATCGCGGAGCCGGACGGCAGAACTTCAGCGAAGAATATATTAGATTCGCTCTCGATCGCAGTCTGGAGCGACTGAAAACCGACTACATAGATATCTATCAACTACACAATCCGCCGCTTAAGCTCATCGAGCAAGCGCAAACCTATGAGATCCTGCAGGACCTGAAACGCGAAGGCAAAATCAGAGCCTGGGGAATTTCCATCTTCGACCCGATAGAAGGGCTGTCTGCATTGAAAGTAGGTCACCCGGATTGCCTACAAGTCGTCTACAACATATTTACGCAGAAACCTGCGGAAGAATTATTTCCGCGCGCTCGCCAGGCCGGTTGCGCAATCATCGCCAGAGAGCCGCTTGCCAACGGATTTCTCACTGGCAAATTCAACGCGGGCAGCACCTTTGCAATCGGTGATATCAGAAGGGATTGGCCACTCCCTTACATCCAAGCTCGCATTCTTGCCTGCGAACGGCTTCGCACCGCTTCTAAAGGATCGGCACTGTCACTTTCGCAATTGGCGCTCAAATTCGCCTTAGCCGATCCGGCAGTTTCAGTTGTAATACCCGGCATTAAGACACCAGAGCAGACTCAAGAGAACCTGGCAGCTTCCGATGCGCCCGAGCTGACTCAAGCCGAGCTCGGCTTGCTGGAAGAACTCCACAAGAGTAATTTCGGGCTCAGCTGAAGAGCCGCCTCATCCGGCAATTGAAATTGCAAAGACCTAATCAGCGGTTGGTAATCGTTTTGACCCTAACACCGTCGCCGTTATGGATTGGAACCATATACGCGCCGGACGGACTGGTTGCAGCCGGTGCCATGGTGTGCCCGGTCATGGCAGCGCCAGGCATTGCGTGCTGGTGGGATGAGGAGCCAAACATCGGAATGTAGCCGGCTTGCTGGTGCGCCGGCGCTTCCGCCTGAGAACTGTTGACCGGAGCTGCGACCGAAGCACCGGAACCGGCGGGAATAGCCGGTGTGTCACCACCTGGTTTTGGAACATAGACCATACCCAGCGAGGACGAGCCGGTTCTGATCGGCATGGCATGCCGAATGCCGGCTACCAGTTGGCGGTCAACGTGCGCCGTAGATGAATATCCACCTTTATTTCCGAGCACTTGATTGGCAAATGGCTCATGATGCCGTACCCAATAAATGACACCCAACCATGCTGTAAATCCGGCAAATAGCAGGAGAAACATCGTGTTTGGAGTGACATTTATGCCCTGAAACATATCGGTCAACTTGATTGCCTGCAAAGAACCGGCCCAGTTGCCAGGACCGGCGGTAGGCTGGTGATGCGCATGGTGACCGTGTTCACCATGATGGTCGTGATCAAGCCCTAACAAATGAGAAAGGAAATTGTGGTTGTGATGACCGTGATTCAAGCCAAGCGAGTGAGAGGCTCCCTGACCGTCGCCACCATGACCAGCGTGCAAATGCCCGCCGTGCTGCCCCTGATGACCCATATCGCTCATAGCTAACCCTCTTGCCGGAAGCTTATGACAACCCCGCAAAGATTATTCTATTTAACTACAAATGAGTGTAAAGAGCCGCAGCGGTCCTCAGTGGGAATCACCACATTTCTTTATTTTTATATACAACCGGTCGTGGATCCGATCTTGGCAGATCCACGATTTGGCAGAACAACCAAGTTCGGCTGCGCAGTTCTGGTTCGCCCGAAATCTACTGAGCGCCGCAGCAGCTCCAGAAATAGAGCTCAGACTGTCTCTATTCCTTCCAACTTCGCTACTTGCACCCTTAGGGCTTCAACGGTCTTTGGAATCTCGAACAGGGCCGGCAACTTCTCTTCGATGGAAGTGATATGCCGGGTCATTTCAATTGACTTCTCCATCAATCGGATCAAGATCTGCTGGGTAGCGATCAGCTGGCGCTGATTCTCGATCAGTTGATTGGCAATCGTAGCAGTCTCCACTCTCTGATCGACAGAGAAGGTGATCAATTGCGAGAAGCGATCGATCAATTTTTCGATTTGAGCACCGTTGACCGATTCACCAGAGACGGTGGCATCGGTCGATTCGGGCTTACCCTTCTCGGTTCCATCAAAAAATTTCTCGAAACCTTCGAGTCCGAGATTGGACTCCACCTTTTCTACAGGTTTACGCTTTGGTTCAGGCATCGATATTCCTCGCAAATAGCACGCGCTTCTTACTACGCGAATGGCCCCCGTCCGTGGTGGCGCTCTTAAGAATTATAACTAATGCGATCAATTAGGCAAGTGCAAACGGTGCCGAATCGAAGAAAAAAATTGAATTTGTCCAAATCTAATTCTCGGCGACGATCTCTCCGCGCTTCAACGTCATGAGCGCAGGATTCCAACCGAGGTTATAAGGGATCTCTTCCAGAGATCCGACCGAGAAGATCACGACATCGGCCTGATATCCCGGACGGATCTGCCCCAGACTCTTTCCGCGACCGACAGCAAACGCCGCATTGACAGTCAGAGCACTCAGAGCCTCTTCCGGAGTCATCTTCAAATGCATGCACGACAGGCCCCAGATTAGTGGCAACGAGAATATGTGACATGAACCTGGATTGAAATCAGATCCCAAAGCGACGGCAGCACCACTGTCGATCAACTTGCGAGCAGGAGCGTGTTCGCTTAGATTCAGGAAAAACGAAGTGCCTGGAAGCAAGACGGCAACCGTATCCGACTCAGCCAAGAGAGCGATTTCAGCATCGCTGACGTTGAGCAAATGATCGGCGCTGGCGGCTTTCAGCTCAATAGCCAGACTGGTGGCACCGAGATTGGCGAATTCATCGGCATGAACTTTAGGCTTGAGCCCCAATTTTGATCCTGCTTCAAGAATTCTCCTGGTTTCCTCGACCGTAAAATAACCCTGATCGCAGAAAACATCGTTGAAGAGTTGGCGATTCTTGCCGTTCTGTCCACCGAGAAAGTCCCCGGCAATTCTCGGAAGCATTGTCGTTACGATCTGCTCGACATAGGTAGCACGATCGCACTCCGGCGGAACCGCGTGGGCAGGCATGAAAGTCGGCACCAGCTCGATCGGTTGCAGCTTGGACAGCTGGACGATCGCTTCGAGCATTCGTTGCTCGCTGTCGAAATCCAGTCCATAACCCGTCTTCACTTCACAAGTGGTGGTGCCGGTGTGCAGCATATTTTTCAACCGCGCCTGCCCCAGCCGGATCAGTTCGTCCAAACTGGCGGCTCGTGTCGCTTTCATGCTTGCTACGATGCCACCGCCAGCTGCTGCGATCTCCAAATACTTTTTGCCTTGGCAGCGCATGATGAATTCGTTGGCGCGATTGCCGGCAAAGATCAAATGAGTATGCGGATCCACCAAACCTGGTGTCACCAACTTTCCGGCGGCGTCAATCACGACAGTATTATCAGTCGGCTTGAACGCAGACAGCACTGTATCGGCCGAACCCGCCGCCACAATTTCGCCGGCTCGAATGGCCACTGCAGCATCCTTCACGCGCCGCGGTACCCCCATCTGCTTACCGCGGGCCGGACCATTGTCGACATGCGGCGTTGCGAGCTCGCCGATCGGATGGATCAGTACATCTACTTCATTTTTGGATGAGTTGCTACTTGCTGACATCCTACAGATTATACCGTCTTTGCCTGCCGCCTCCTCCGGTTTCAGCGCTGCCGAGCTGAAACCGAATCACAGATGACCGCCGACTAACGGGTGAGATCAGCCTGGACTGATCTCGCGCTTACGGAAAGCATCGCTCTGCTCGGCCGGCCGTTTGACCGAATGGACTTAAAATGTAATGCCGGACTTGCGTATGCTCAATTCGGCATTTCCATATATCCATTCCGACCGACTGACCCTCTACTGACACCATCTGCAGTGCCCCCTCCAGCAACAAGCGCTCCTGCTCGCACGCACAGCTCCCTTTCGAGACGTTGCCATCCATCCCTTCACAGCCGAGCGTTGTGGCTGTCTAGTTGTGGCTGTCTAATTGAATAGACAATTGCAGAACTATGCGCTTCTGCACATCGGTGCCGCATCCTCGACGAACTGTCCCATCGCCGTGCACTTGGTGAGAAACTCGCAGCGTGCACAAAGCTGATTGCGATGAGGCGCAAAGTCGGACGGATCTTTCATCTCATCGACCGTTTTCACCAGCTCCGGCCAGTGCAATCGATAGAGAGTGTCGTCAAGCGCAAAGCTCGCTGGCGAGATTCCACCTGGACCTAGACGAGCAAATGTCATAACCAATTGCTCGAATGGCCAACGGCAATGAAGCCGCTCCGCCAAAAACTGACGAACTTGAATGGAGGCTGAAGGCCAGGCTGGATTGAAGGGCTTAAGTGGATTGACGTGGAAATCTACAAACTCCAACTTCTTTTCACGGGGATACCACAAGATGAGATCGAAAGTATCTTCCAGATAAACCCTGTCGTGCGGTATTCGCGCTCGCACCTTCAGACTGACTCCGACTATCTGCGCGCCTTCCGGTTTATAGGGAGCATTGACGTAGTGAATCAGGCATTTGTAGACGAACAGAAATGCTTTCACTCCTTCATCCGGACCGATCTTATCGACGGGCCAATGCTGCCCCATGAATTTTTGAACTTGATTTACCGTAGAAATTCGTCCGCGATTAATCTCGGCCAACGCCTTCAGCAGAAATCTCTTGCAAATACTGCTGGTCGGCTCAGAACGCTCCTCCGGTTTAAGAAAGGCCATCTGATATGCCCGGCGACAAACTCGGAACGTCTCAATCATAGGAGGAGTGAGCAAAGTCCTATCCATAGCGGACCCCCTTTCGAAATTACCTTACTTTTGTATGTCATACTAATATATAGTATGACATCCAGGCCAGTCAAATAAAAAGTGATAGCCAAATTCCAATTACAATCCTGCCCATTCTCGACACACCAAAACCGGCTTGACATCAACATTTCAGACGACATATCCAGCATGCGCGCGATCCGATCCGACACCCACAGCCCACCACATATGCACAATGCTTACGCGGCCAGCGCCAATGCCAACCTGCAGCTACATCCAGCTAGTTTGGCCAAGGAAATAGCTCGAGGCAGAGCGCATTCCTTATATAAAGATTGGTGTAGCTATCGACGGGTCGAGTCGGGCCATCTGGAAATGAATCAGCCATTCATGCGATTTTTCGAGATAATTAAGTCTCATTCGAACCTTTTGGCGCCAATAACGTATATAGAATTGGGAGGGTTCGCTCAACGCCATCATGTCACTGTATAGCGCGAAAGATACTCATACCTTGCAATCAGTTCTGACAGTCTCAGAGCTGACCGCACAAATTCGCATCCGACTAGAGGAAGAATTCGACAGAGTTTCGGTCGTCGGAGAGATCAGCAACGCCAAGATCTATCCTTCCGGACACTGGTATTTCTCGCTCAAAGATAAGGATGCCACCATTCCTTGCGTCTGCTTCAAAAATGCCAATCAGCAAATCAAGTTCGAACTGGAAGACGGGCTAATGGTAGTAGCACGCGGCAAACTGTCGGTTTACCCGCCGCGTGGCGCATATCAAATGGTTGTAACTTCGCTCGAACCGGTCGGCATCGGCGAATGGCAACTAGCCTTCGAGCAATTGCGCGCGAAGCTGGAGGCGGAGGGCTTGCTAGATCCGCTCAAGAAGAGGCCGATTCCACTGTTTCCTCGCCGGGTCGGCGTCGTCACCTCCTTAGCGGGCGCGGCCTTGCGAGATATCTTGAGCGCTCTCAAACGCCGCAACCGCAATGTCAACGTCATTATCAGCCCAGCCAAAGTGCAGGGTGAAGGCTCGGCGGAAGAGATTGCACAAGCAATCGGTTATCTACAAGCGCTGCCGGATCTTGACGTAATACTGGTAGCAAGAGGCGGCGGCTCGATTGAAGATCTCTGGTCGTTCAACACCGAAGTGGTGGCACGAGCGGTAGCGAGTTCTACCATTCCGATTATCTCCGGAGTCGGTCACGAGACCGACATCACCATCTGCGATCTTGTTGCCGATCTGCGTGCGCCGACACCGACTGCGGCAGCAGAGCTCGTTGCAGGCGGCCACGCCGAACTGCTCGAACGCTGGTCCAATTTATCACGGCGCCTAACCAACCGGATGGAACATCTGCTGGCTGATGCACGCCGAGCCGTCGAGCGCTTGAGCCCAAGCAGTTCGCTTCTGCGCTATCAGGAGCGATTGCAGCGCTATTCGCTGCGCCTGTCCAACCACCAGGAACGCATGCAACGATCGATCACCGCTCGATTGAGCAAATACGAGCATCGCTGGCATCAGAACCACCAGAAGCTCTTGGCGCTCGGACCTTTAAATGTCTTATCTCGCGGATTTGCAATCGTACGAAAGAGCGACGGTACGGTGGTGCGTGACAGCTCGCAGATAACTGCAGGCGAAACACTGGAAGCGCTTCTGCACAACGGAAAGCTTAAGATTCGCGTCGAATCAGTCGACGATCATTGGTACTAAAAAGTGGAGGTAGACAAATGACGCAGTGTTCGCCACAAGCAGACACCGAAACGCCCGATTTTGAAGCGACTCTTTTCGAATTGGAAAAGGTGGTAACCGAACTGGACGGCGAGATAAAGCTCGACCGCGCGCTCGAGTTGTTCGATCGCGGGATGAAGTTGAGTACGATTTGCCAGAATTTTCTAAGAAGCGCAGAACAAAAGATCGAAGTGCTAAGACGCAGCGCCGACGGCGAGCTTGTTCAAGAAGCATTTGTCGAGATAAGCGAGGAAGTCATCCAAGCTTGAAGTGACAGTTAACGCTCTCAACAGGCCGGCGCCCTTGTATTGGTTGCCCGATGGCGCGGCGAACCGAGTAAACGGCCAGCCAATTGAATTTGATGAAACTATTGCTCGCAGCGATTTAAGCCGATGCTACTTCTACCAAGAACTCAGCCTGAACTTCCGGTGTGATTTTTAGATGCACTTTGTAAGTGCCTAACGCACCGATCTCTTCACTGGTCTTGATCAGCCTCTTATCAATATCCACATCAAGACCTTTCTTGAGCTCTTGAGCAATCTCTTTGTTGGTGACCTTACCGTAAAGCTTTCCGCCATCACCGGCTTTAGCTTGAATCTTGAGCGTGCCCAGAGCAGTTATCTTTTCGCCCAGCTCCACGGCAGCCTGATGGGCTTGCTCAGCCTTCTTTCTCAGAGCATCGAGATCTTCTTCGCGCTTCTTGAGCGTACCGTCCGTGGCCAGCACAGCTAGTTTGCGCGGCTGGAGAAAATTGCGGTAGAACCCT
>CAZSNX010000074.1:0-412 GCA_964607945.1 uncultured Candidatus Obscuribacterales bacterium | reverse complement strand
GCTGGCGCATTGTGCGTTTCCACTACATCGCCGGCTTTGCCCAGCTTCTGAACATTCTGCTGCAGTATGACCTTCATGACATCCCTCGGATATACATCAAATAGATTAGACAATTTACCATGGGAGGCTAGGCGAGACCCATTCTTTGCACGCTTCTTTAAGCATATATAGCAATCGGACCCTATTCCATCTTTTCCCGGAACATTCCGCGTACCCCGGAAGGATCGGCAGAAAACCCAAACTTGCGGTAAAAACTATCCCGGCCGGGATCTGCATAAAGCGTTACCAATGGAATGTTATACGAATCCAATTCCTTTAGAAGTTCATCGTTTTGAAGCGAGCCGATGCCCTGGCGTTGATGTCTCGGTCGCACAGCTACTTCCCAAATTGTCGGATTGATTACTTTGTCTCC
>CAZSNX010000073.1:0-12475 GCA_964607945.1 uncultured Candidatus Obscuribacterales bacterium | reverse complement strand
TTCTGTCGGCCTGTCATCTTCGGCCGGATATGCCTGTCCGTTGGCGCCTTCGTCCCAACCGCCGTTTTGATCGACAGCCTTTCCCATCAATGCCATCAACCAGACAAAAAAGGCCATCCCCATCAAAATGAATGACAGCTGAAGCTCTCCGCCGGTATGATTGGCGGCAACAAAAGAGCCGATGGTCAAAAAGATGAGGACGATTCCGGTCTTGCGGTCTTTGTCGAGCGGCTTGAAGTCGTTGTTCATAAAGGGATAACCCTTTCTTTCTGATTGATTCTAAGGCGTGATTTCTCAGCTTTCGGTAACTTCCCGAGAAGGAGTAACGCCACGGGCGAAACAGATGTACCTGTAAAGGCGTTCCTGATAAACATGAGCTGAGCATTCCAGAGACGGTTCGGCTGATCCGAACCGTCTCTGGAAAAGCTTCGAAGAAAGGAGTCACTTCGCTTCCGGATCGCCTGTTTTGTCAGGTTCGGCAACCGGCAGCGAAGGCGCAGAAGAAGGAGTACTTGGCGTCTCCGCTGGTGGCACCGGAGCTTCCGGTGCACTGGGAGGCACTGCGTCTGCTCCTGAAAAGAACTCAGCAGCCAGGGCGAATTGTTCGCGGTGACCGAGCATGATTACGGAATCGCCGGCGTTCAGCAAATCGTCCCATCTCGGATTGAGCACGACCGAACCGTCTGCTCGCTGGATTGCCACCACTGTCACGCCGGTCTTCGGCCGAAGTCCGGTGTCGAGCAAATTCTTTCCTGCCAACAGGCTACCGGCCGAGATCCGCCTGACCTCGACTGCCAGATCGCACGGTATGCACGGCAAACCATCACCGGGCCGGTGCGTTTCGTACAGAGCCAGCCAGGTTTGTCCCTGCTCCTTCTTCAGGCGCTGGACACAGCGTTCGATCAGATCGCGCGGTAGCAAGTAATTTTGAAGAACACGCGAAGTCATTTCGACTGACCCGACGAACTCTTCAGGAATAACTTCTTGCGTGCCGACGGCGATCAAAGGCTCGACTTCTTCCATGTACTCAGCACGAGCGATGATGTGCAGACCAGGATTGATCCGTCTGGCGAGCTCAGCGCTGCGCAACACTGTTTCGGAATGAGAGAGGGTGAGCGCTAAGACCCTTGCCCGATCCACTCCGGCATGTTTGAGCACTTCCTGGCGCGAAGCATCACCATACATGATGGCAGTGCCCTTGGCCTTTTCACTTTTGACTATTTGCGGGTCCTGGTCGATCACCGTAAATGACACGCCGACATCGGTCAGAGCCGCTGCTAGATTGCGCCCGCCAAGCCCGAAGCCGACGATGATTACATGATCGTTCATCAGTTCGGATTGATCATGAGCATCCTTGGCATTGCTGGTCAACCACAGCGGCAGTACCCGTTCGAGCAGTAGAGCCAGTTTGCCGCCGGCGCCAAGCGCGGCAGGCGTCAAGAACATCGACAGGATTGCAACCGCAAGAAACAACTGGTTGGTGTACGCGTCGAGCAGACCGACGTTCAAGCCGACCTTGGCCAGAACGAACGAGAATTCGCTAATCTGCGAAATGGCGAATCCGGTAAGCAGAGCCACTCGCAATGAATTTCCCATGACAGCAGTGGCAGCCGCTCCGATCACAGCCTTGACCGCAATCACTAACAAGAGCCCCAGGATCACCGTGACCGGGTTTCCCAGCAAGATGCGAATGTCGAAGAGCATACCGATCGAAACGAACACCAGGCAGTTGAAGACTTCCCGAAAGGGAACCACTTCACCGAGCGCCTGATGGTTGTACTTCGATTCGGAGATGATCAATCCGGCGATGAAAGCACCTAGAGCCATCGAAAGCCCGAAGTGCGAGGTCGCGGTGGCTGTGCCCAGACAGATCAGAATGATGCTGAGCACGAACGCTTCTCGCTTCTTGGTTTTGGCCACTTGGTTGAGCAGCCAAGGCACCAGATAGCGAGCGACAGTCGCGGCCAATACCAGAAAGACCAGCGCCTTTCCGGTCAGAATTGCGACATCGACGAAACTGCCGCCCTGCCCTCCGAGAAAGGGAGTGATCAGCACCATCGGCACGATGCAGAGGTCTTGAAAGATCAAGATACTGAGCGCCGAACGCCCGTAGGCGCTGTCAATGTCTCCACGATACTCGAGCAGACGCAGCACAATCGCCGTACTGCTGAGCGACACCAACATGCCGACGAAGGCAGCCGAAGCCCATGTCAGACCGGTAAAGTGGGTAAGCACTGCGGCTGCACCCACTGTCAAAGCCACTTGCAGTCCACCGGCAATCAAGAGGAACTTTCTCAGCCGCAAGAACGTTTTGACTGAAAACTCGATCCCGATCGTAAACAGCAGCAGCACCAGCCCGATCTCGGCGAGCGTCTCGATTGCGTGACCATCTTCCACCAGTTTGAAGCCGAACGGGCCGCAGATGACGCCCGTAATCAGAAAGCCCAGAACCGGCGGCAGGTTGAGGCGATGGAAGAGAACCACCGCTGCTGTTCCTAAGCCGAAAAGGACCAAAAGGTCCTGAAGGAAACTCATTTCAGGCATGGAGATACCTCCCGTCTGTGAGGCGGGTGAAAATTGCCCCTGTTGGTTTAAAGAGCACACATTTGGACAACCGGGATGACGACCCCGACTCACTCAGGAGGCCTGCTTGAAATGGCGGCCGGTGCAGCGCACCAATTCGGCCTGTCATTTAGGCAAGCGTTGTCCGAATGTTTATGACAAGCAACCAGACCAGATACTTCGGTCAGAGATAGGTCGGTCGCGCGCGGTGGCAAGCGTTGCACATCTCCGAGCCGATTCTCGGATAAAAAGATGGTGCCGGGCTTGCTGAAAGCGGAAAATTACCGTCCTTGGTCAGCACATCGAGACACCAGTCGGCAAGGTCTGCTCCGCCTGAGACGTAGTGACTCTGCAGCGGCGGGCTCGACTTGCACCACGGGCAGTACTTGGGGAATTGGACGTCGTAGTAGTAATAGAGCCAGTTGAAGACCTTGTACGACGGCCACTCTGCCCACAAGCAAAGCACGTATTGCGGATTCAACCGGCTGAACACGAGTTGTCCGGCGTTCTGGCTTACCCAGTAATTCGCCATGCAGATTTCGAGTCCAACCAGGTCTTTCTTGGGGGTGGCAACCAGGCGGAGCCAGAGTGAGCGATTCTTGTAAGTGACAATCCGCCCGCTGCTTTCACCAATCCAGGTGTAGAACGTCAACCGGTGGCTCTCGGGAAGTTGGGCGCTGGTGCTGTTTACTCTCTCTTGAAGCCTGTTCCAGAGAGCTTCCACCGAGGCGTTGAGATGGCGATTGTATTCAGCAAGGTCTGCTTGTCTTGCCGCTTCCAACTGTTGCTGCTTCTTCTGCTCGGCGAGATCGCGAGCTGCTTGAGCTTTCAGGCGCTCTTGAAGGTCCTTGTTAGTCATGTCTTTTCCTCCGCCGCTATGCCGCGCCGCTCGGTTCGAAAACCAACAACGGCAGCCGTCAATCAGCAGGAACTTCGATTTATGGCTTGAGGAGAAACAGTTATCCGAGCAGTAACGCCACAGGTGTGACCGGCAGAGCCTCGCGAAAGGTCTCCCAATTGCTGTTTTTTCTTACGAAATGCAGCCGGTTGCTAACTCCTGAAACGACGTTTACCGACAGATTACGGGCGAATCATAATCGTTAGGAGTAATGATCTTCAATAGCAATATCCACGTCAGGCGCTCCAGCGCTCATAGTTAGCGGGATATTAACTGTGCGCAGTTAGTGCCGTGCTGTTACAAACCGCCTCTTAGCGACTCGCTAAGAGACAACAAAAGCACTGATGTTTGTAAAACTCGGGACCGACGGGACTCGAACCCGCGACCTCCTGCGTGACAGGCAGGCGCTCTAACCAACTGAGCTACGATCCCAGCTAACCTCTTCCTGTCATCTGTCAGTAACCAATAGAGGATTACCCGATTGAGGTCGAGATTTTGCAGTATAACACAGGCACAACTTCCGGAGACGAGAGCTCAACCGTTGTTAAGCGTTGAGAATCAACGTGCAGTTAGCCAAAAGATTAGCCTGTACGGTCGAAGCCAGCCGAAGAAAGGAAAACCTGAGCCGCTCCTTTGGAACAGAAAGCTTGACTTGAATGAAAGATTCGCCAGCATTTTACTTGGCTTGGACCGGCATCAAGAGGTACTTGTAGTTTTGGTCGTTTACACCCCGGAAGATTAGGGGCTTAAGCGGCCCTGTCATCTCCAGCTGTACTTCGCTCGAACCCAAACGTTGCAAAACATCGAGGACATAGCGAACATTGACTGCGACATCGATCACTTGCCCTTCAAAGGTCATTGGAACCTCTTCTTGTGCGCGACCGATATCCGGCGTGTTGGATGTAATTTGCAATGTTTCGCCTTCGAAGTGAAACTTCACTAAATGAGTTCTGTCGTCGGACATGACAGCAACACGTTCGATCGCTGAGACCACAACTTCGCGATCGAACTTGGCCAAGTACTTGAACTCGGTCGGAAATAGCTCATGATAACGAGGGTATTCACCGTTGATCAGACGCGAGCTGAGGAAGCTGTTTTCGGTCTCAAATGTAATCTGTCCGCTGACGATGGCAATGCGGGCTTCCGGCTGATCCTTTCCGTCCAAGAGTTTGACCAACTCGGCACAGGCTCTTGCCGGTACAATCGCCTTCAAACTGACCGGCTTTTCGGCCGTGGCAGTTTGTGCTTTTCCTTCAAGCTCTTTGTCACCGTCTTCTCTGCGCCCGGCCGGAACAGAAACACGCAAAGCCTCACTTCTGTGAGCCAACCGGCTACCATCGGTAGCAGTCGATTCAAAAGCTTCATTCTCCAAGAGCAAGTAGACACCGCCTAGAATATTGCTTGTGTCATAACTTGCAGCAGCAAATGAAGTCTGCATGATTGACCGGCGAAGAATATCACTCGGCATGAGCAACCCTTCTGAGGCTTTAGATTCAACCAATTTTGGGAAGTCTTCTGCCGGTAGACCGGTCAATGTGAATTTGGAGCGCTGGCAACTTACTAGAGTTTCGCCTGTTTCATGATTGACCTGAAAGGACACTAACTCATTGGGAAGCTTCGCCACAATTTCAAGCAGCTTTTTACCGGGAAGCGTAATAGCGCCTTGCGTATACACAACGCCATGACACTTGGATTGGATTGCCAGATCCAAATCAGTAGCTGCAAATCGAAGCGTAGTCTCGTCCAGAGATTCGACCAACACATTGCTCAAGATTGGCTGGACAACACGTGTAGCCACAGCACTGGTGACGTCTCTAAGCGCTTTAACCAGTACATCTTTCTGAATTGCAAAATGCATATTTAGTCCCTCGATCGGCAGTTTGTTGCGGACAGAAATTGTCTCCGAAGCAGACTGCGATTTAGTAATTCTCGCAATTTGCCAGATTGCTTCGGCAAGTCAAGTAGACTTCTGCCCAGAGCCTGTCAAATGGCTCTGCTCTGATGCCGTTGCAACGGAACGATACGGTAAAGATAACCTGCCTGAATGCGATTTGCAAGGCGCTGAGCCAACTTTGATAGTGCTGCTCTAACTCCCTTTCTAATTCATTTATATAGAAGTAGTAGGGGCGGCATTTTCCTGTAGATAAGCGATGAAACTAAACGGCTGGCGGGATCTTGCTTGTAGATAATCTGTGCAGGCATTGTTCAAAACTAGATCCTTGTCTTCCTGCGTATATACTGCCTTACACAGATTCCATACAAAAAACGCACAGAGTTCCTACAGGTTTTCTACAGGTAGTTAATTGGTCAACTGTCTTGTGATTTGCTTCACCGCGGACGACAAGTCGGCATCTTTGAGGATCTGCTCTTTGATTCTCGAATAGGCATATAGAGCAGATGTATGTTTGCGGTTGCCAAAAGCGTCGCCGATTCTTGGAAAGCTCAACTGTATGAGTTCGTGGGCCAAATACATAGCAACATGCCGAGGCAGGGCCAAATCTTGAGATCGCTTAGCCGAGCGAAGTTCGCTTGGTTCAACCCGATAATGGGCAGCAACTGTATTTAAAATTCGGTCAACTGTCAGCGTTTGCTTGGGTTGAATTTGGCCTCCCGGTTGAAGCACGTCAGTCACTGAAGAGACGCTCAGTTCAGCTCCAGTCAAGCTTGAAATGGCATGCGCTCGAATCAAGGCTCCTTCCAGTTCCCGAATATTGGTGGTGAAAACGGAAGCGATGTATTCGATCACATCGTCCGGAATTCTCATTGCCTCCATCTCTGACTTCTTGCGCAAGATAGCCATTCTTGTTTCTAAGTCTGGAGCTTGAATGTCGGCGATTAAACCCCACTCAAACCGGCTGCGCAGTCGCTCTTCCAGCAAAGAAAGAGCTTTTGGCGGCCGGTCGCTGGAAAGCACTATCTGCCTGCCGCTTTCACGCAAGGCATTGAATGTATGGAAGAACTCTTCTTGAGTGGATTCCTTTCCTTCAATGAATTGAATGTCATCCACAAGCAAGAGATCTACCTGGCGATAACGTTTTCTGAATTCCATCATGCGGTCGTCGCGAATTGAATTGATCAATTCGTTGGTGAATCGTTCGCAGCTGATATAGCGAACCTGCTTTTGAGGTTGGTGCAGTAATACATGATGTCCAATTGCCTGCATAATGTGCGTTTTGCCGAGACCGACACCGCCGTAGAGAAACAATGGGTTGTATGCCTCTCCCGGCCTGTCTGCGACAGCCATCGCTGCTGAGTGACTAAAGCGGTTGTGTGAACCGACTACGAATGTCTCCAAAGTGTATTTTGGATTGAGATTAGCAGCCGAGACTCGTGTTTGCGGATTTTGCGGGGCAGCAGTCGGCTGAATCGGGAGAGTTGAAAAGATCTCTCTTTGTGGTGCATTTGTTTGCTGAACGACAGCGATTGAAGCAATCGAAGGAGTGTAAGACTCTTGCTGAAGCGATGGATCTACAACAACCTTGGCGGAAACTTTGCGATTTAGAACTTGCGAAACGGCGTCAATAATAGCTTCTAGACGGCTGCCCGTAATCATCGTCTTCATGAATTCATTACAGACGCCGATTGTAGCTTCGTCTCCGGAAATTTCCAGCAATTGAGTCGGTCTAATCCAACTTTCATATGTTGGTTGACTCAATGTTTTACATAAAATCTCTTGGGCCTGACTCCATATCTCTTTGATCGGCCGCTCGAGACGTACATCCTCTCGTTCTTGAATCATCTATGCTTCCCCAACCCTTGGAGCTATAAAACCGGAATCGAAACAACAATGCTTAGTACTTCCTTAAACCGGTTTGCTTGTTGGAGGAGCTAGCCGTCGAGCCGGCAATCGCTCTAGCAATGTGGAACCAGGAACTTTTGCCATGGAACTCTCCACATAGTTAAAAGCCGATCAGACTATGAAAGACGGCTCGACGCGTAAATCAAGCCAATCCAGCTGCTAACCTGCTTTTGCTACCAACAAACTAAGCACGTTCGGGAAACGCAGCTCAATTCGTAAAATTTTTCCCAGCCCAACATCAGGCTGGAGCGAAGTCTTAGCGTGAGATGATAGCATATCTGTTTACACGCATAAGAGCAATAATTTTAAAGAATCGGCTCGGCAAGGAGTTTAAGCGGCAATGAAACGGACGTTACGTGGTTCTATCTCGAAAGCCAAGAAAGGCAGCGGTTTTCTGAAGAGGATGTCTACTAAAGCTGGACGTCGAGTATTGAAGGCTCGCAGAGCCAAAGGTCGTGCTCGCCTGTCGGTATAGGCTAAACAGTGCTTCCATCGGCGGAGCGATTACGCAGAACAAGCTTGTTTCAGCGTACATACTCAGAGCGAAAGAGTGTTGCTTCACCAATAGTCACGCTCTATGTTTTGCCAAGGCAAGCGCGCAGCGCTCCCAAGATGCCGCACGTCGGCTTTGTAATCGCAAAGAAGGTTGACAAGCGAGCGACTCAAAGGAATTCTGCAAAGCGACGTGTACGGGAAGCCTATCGGCACCAGCGAACGACGGAAGAGAGTGTCAAGCAGTGGTATTCAATGGTTTGGGTCATTCACGGCAAAGCACTTGACGCTTCCTGGGAGGAGATTTGCAAGGCAGTCTCCGATAGTGTCCGCAAAGCCAACGACAAATTTGGGAGTTCTGCTAAGTAAGTCTGAGGAGTCGGCGACGAAACGCTTAAAAGATAGTGACCATGAAGCAATTAGCTATTAAGCTAATCAGGTTGTATCAGAAGACGAGGTTTCTGCGCCAACCGACATGCCGATTCTATCCCTCCTGCTCGGAGTACGCGGCGGGCGCGATTGCAAGCTATGGATTGGTCAAAGGAAGTGTTTTCGGACTGTGGCGGTTGCTCCGCTGCCAACCGCTCCATCCAGGCGGTATAGACGAGGTGCCTCAAAGGAATTAAATGGACATCACCTATTCATTCATGATCCCGATCCTGCAATGGATCGCAAAGCAGTGCAATAGCTATGGCTGGGCGATCATCCTGCTAACGGTTCTGGTCAGAGTACTCGTATATCCGCTGGTGGCAAGCTCGACGAGATCAATGCAACGGATGTCGCAGATGCAGCCGCAATTGAAGGTAATTCAAGAGCGCTATAAAAATGATCCTGAGCAATTCCAAAAGAAAGCGATGGAGTTCTACCAAAAGAACAAAATCAATCCCATGGGCGGATGCTTGCCAACGCTCGTACAACTGCCAATCTTGTTTGCACTTTTCGCTACATTCACCGGTCCACCATTTGGCGATAAACCGATCCCGGTAAAAATCACTGTGGTCGGCAAATCCGAAGCCTCAAAGATTCACAAAACCGAGGCATCCGGTGCCAACAGCCCTTATGTTGCTCATGACGGCAGTCTGTGCAAGTTGGTGGTATTCCCGGGCGAATCCACCGTCGTTGCCGGTGAAAGCTTGGATTTTGGAGTGAGAGCGGTTGAAGGAGCCATGCCGTCCGAGTTGAAAGTAGCTTGGCGAGTAAAGGGCAATCAGACAGAGCAGCACGGCGCGACAATTGATGAAAAAGGGCATGCCGTTTTTCCGGAAGCAGGCGATGTAAACGTCGAAGCTGTAGTGCCTGGAATCGCAAAAGACGAACCATTCTTGTTCATTCATAGTCTCGGCAAGGTCGAACAAGGAACCAATCTGCTTAAGCCCGAAAATTGGGACAACTTGGTCATGATCATCTTGTTTGGCATAACAATGTGGCTTTCACAGAAGCTCATGGTTCAGCCGCCATCCCCCAATATGGACCCGGATCAGTTGGCTATTCAGCAACAAACCCAAAAGACGATGCCGATTGCCGTTACTGCGATGTTCTTCTTTATACCGTTGCCATCAGGCGTGTTTCTATATATGGTCGTCTCAAACGTAATTCAATCTCTTCAAACCTGGTGGATAATGCGGACGCCCGCACCGGCGATAATAGATGTGCTCGCGGATGCCCCGGCGAACTCCGGTGATAATCTGCCGGCCCGTAAAGCGGAGCGTTCAGCGGCACAGAAGAAATCGTCTGTCGAAGAAGATGATGACGATGATTCAGAAGATGCTGATGAAAACAAAACAGCGGGTAAGAAACGGTCTAAAAAGAAAAAGTGAGCGATATGAGTGAAGTAAATCTGAGCGAGCAGAGCGATCGTGCTAAGGGCCATCTGGAAAAGATGCTTCAGCTAATCGGTGTTCAGGCTTCCGTAGCTGAACAGACAATCGATGAAACGACGGTGTGCTACCGGATCGATTGCAAAGAATCAGATGCTAAGATTTTGATTGGCCGCAAAGGGACGACCTTGGAAGCTCTGCAGTTTTTGCTCAGACAGATGTGCAAAGGACCGCAAGGTGGAGAAGACGAGCACTTTATCATAGACGTATGTGACTACCGCGAGCGCCGCAAGGAAGCTATTATCGACCGAGCAAAACGTGGAGCAGTAGCAGTCCTTAACGGTGAGTATGAGGAATTCTCTCTGCCGCCGATGAGTGCCTTTGAACGAAGAATCGTTCACAACTATCTCCACGAGCACTTTCCCGACCTTCAATCAGAAAGTTTCGGGCAAGGTGAAGACAGGCACATAGTGCTGCGGTATGGCGGCATTCCGGAATCGCAAGCTCCGCAAGGTTAAGATACTGAAACAGACAGACAGAGCTAGATCGCGCTAGATGGCTGAAAGCTCTGATTCAAGTTCTTTTCTCTTGCTCTTAGCCAGTTCGATCTGCTGCTTGAGTCGCACAATAGACCCCTGCAGTTCCTTTTGTTGGACCGAGATAGCCATGAGCCTGTCGCCATGACTTTTGTAGTCGGGATTTGAATAATAGAGCGAAGATGTCCCCGGGGTTTGATTGCTGGTCGCCGGAGCCTCGAGATCGCTGTTTACTCGTTCCAGCTCTCCCATAACTTCGACATGCTCGCCAATCTCCTTGTTGATCGGAGCCACTCTACGTTCTAGATCTGCCAATTGCGGCATGGCGGCAGCCAGGTATCTTTGAATCTCGTCTAGTTCTTTCCTCAGCTTGCTGCGCCTTTCTTCCTGCGCCTCCTTTTGCCGTTGTTCCTTACGTTGAAGAAAGCCGGCGTAGAACGTTCCAGCGGGAGCATGGTTCCTCTTTCGATCGCTGCTCATTGGCAAGATTGGTGGGCGCTCTGTCAAAGCGCTATCCGCTCGTGGTGCTAAGTTTTCAACAGGCAAATCGTCTTCCCGCTCAAGCTGAGTATTGATGGGCAAGGAAGAATCTTGAGGAGCGAGGCGCTGTTCGACAGTTGCGGCCGGTTGATCCGTTCGCTCTCTGCGGCTGACCCCGGTGGCTACCTTGAAATAGACACCAACCGTAACCAGACTGATGGCAGCCAGTGCAAGCGTCACCAGAGTTTGCTTCGACAGATAGGATAAGGGAAATGGTCTATCCTTTCCAGTTTGCTGTCTGGTCGTTGAAGCTTGTCCTGGTCTTTCGGAAGGTGGAGATTCAACCGTACCCACAGCCGGTCTACAAGAGCACGGGCCGTTTGGTACGTGCTCCTTTTGAAAATGTTGATTGAGCAGATCTCGAGCGGAATTGATTTTCTTGAGCTCGTCTTCGGCTTTGCTCTTTTGTTTCTCACCCTCGAACCGATCGGGATGCCAAGCCATTATCAAATCCCGATGTCTTTGTTGAATTTCAGTCCATGGTGCGCCAGGCTCCAGTCCAAGCGCTATGTAGGACTGAAACAGAGCACTGGCGGCGGGCGTTTTGCTCAATCGGGCATACTCAGCTAATGGGTTATGTTTTGATTATATGTGTTGTTGTCGGGAATTTAGTCTTGGCAGTCAGTTTGAAAGCAAGTGCCAATGCCAAGCTAGGTAGTGCTCTGGTCGTCGCTGTTGCACCAATCCAAGCAGGAAGCTTTGCCGAACCGTTTTTGCAGATAGTCGCTCAAGCCAAGCAGCTCCGCTTTCAATTGCGACTTTCCATGCGACCCTCGCATTGGCAGCACAATTGAATGCCTCAAAATGTGGCCAGCCATATTTAGAAAGCCGGGAATGTAAGCCGGACCCCGCGTATACCTTAGGAAGAACAAGAGTCGATTTCGTGTGTAGTAGTAAGCGCGCCAATAAGTGAGGCCGCCTTCAGTGGAGCCTCCGCCTACGTGCTCCACTTTTGCATCGGGAACGAAAAGGCAGGTCCAGCCGTGTTGGCGCATGCGCCAGCACAGTTCCGTGTCTTCGAAATAGAGGAAGTAGTCCTCGTCGAATGAGCCAGCTTTTCGCAGAGCTTCCGCTCGTAAGAGAAGATTGCTACCTGAAACCCAATCACATTCAACAAATTCAGCACCGGCTTCGGCCGATCGCCGCAGGAAAGTCTTGAAACGAGCGAAGTCAATTTCGCCAGCACCGGAAGCGACGAACTGATCGCCGGCACCGGTCATCACCATTGCGCCCAGTACGCCTGCTTTCGAGTTTTCATGAGCGACTTTCATCAGACAGGACAGGCTATCTCTGCCCACCTTCGTGTCGTTGTTCAATAACCAGATCCAATCGGCACCGTGCTCCAGACAGTGATTGATTCCGACGTTGCAGCCGCCGGAAAAGCCGAGATTGCGTCCTGTTTCCAATAAAGTTACTTCTGAGAATTGCTTGGCGATATCTGCTCCGGATTTATCCGGTGAGCCGTTGTCTACCAGAAGCACTTTGTGATTGACATGAGTCAATGTTCGCAGTGATGCCAAACAAGCTCTGGTGTAGTGGCTACCTTGCCAGTGCAAAACTACTATCCAAACAGTGCTATCGGATTGTTCAATCACCGCTTGTCTCCCTGTTGAAATCTACGTAAATCAAGACAAATTTGTCGACTGTCCGATAACCAAATGCTTTAAGTACGGTAATTTTGCGAAGTGTCACTTGATTTCCTTGGCGGGCCTGCCGTCCTTGCTGGCGGCTTGATAATATTAAAAGGTCTCTCGTGAGGTTTCCTGATGGACGAGCCTGTTATTAAAAAACCGGACGACTCTGGCAGCATTGGAGCGTCAGCGGCTTCTGA